>JBEIMO010000011.1:0-20666 GCA_040378625.1 Verrucomicrobiia bacterium
GGGAGGGTTAAGCGGCCGCAGCGGCTTTTTTGGACGAAAGTTGGATGTAGTTTTGGAGCAAAATGTCGTTGTCGAGTTTGAACTTCGCGCGGACTTTTTCGATCGCTGTCGGAGTTGCTTCAAAAACGTAATTTACGTAATAGGCGCTCTTGGTGTGATTGGACTCATAAGAGAGATCCCGTTTTTCGAGGCGTTGAACCTGTTCGATTTTTGCGCCTTCGGATTGGAGCACCTTTTCAAGGCGTTCGATGGTGTCTTTGATGGTTTCTTCCTTGCCCTTTGTGTTGAGGGCGATGAGTGCTTCGTATCTGTTCATTGTTCCTGTTTGTTTTGGTTAAATTGGTTCATGGCTGCGTCGAGTCCATGGGCATTCGCAAATTCAAAGGCGTCGGAAGCGCGGGTCACGCCCTCCTCGACGGCGGAAATTTCGCTGTCTTCAAACTTGCCGAGCACATGGTCGTGCAACGCGCGTCCCTCCGGACCGCCGATTCCCACACGGAGGCGTGGAACGGATTCTGTGCCGAGGTGGACGAGGATGGATTCCAGTCCGTTGTGTCCCCCGGAGCTGCCGGATTTGCGGAGACGTAGTTTTCCAAGCGGAAGCGAGATATCGTCAATAATGACCATCACCTCGCTGCTGGGAATTTTAAAATAGCGCGTAAACTCTCCGACGGCTTCGCCACTGAGGTTCATGAAGGTTTGAGGCTTCATGAGCGTGCGGCCACCGACACGTGCGGTGTCGGAATTCCACTTCGGATCGAAGGTGAAATTGACTGCCGAGCGCCGGGCCAATTCGTCGGCCACGAGAAACCCGATATTGTGACGGGTTCCCGTGTATTCCTTGCCTGGATTGCCCAGACAGGCGACAAGACGAAATGCCGGAGGTTTTTCCACGTTGGAGCGGACTTACTTTTTGGCGGGAGCGGCGGCTTCGGTTTTCTTTTCCTTGATGACTTCAGGAGCCTTGGCTTCGGAGGCACCAGCTGGTTCAGCTTCCGCGACGGTTGGCTCGGCCACGATAAAGACAGTCAAATCTGCATCATCTTGAGCTTCCACGCCGGCTGGCAGTGCAAGGTCGCGAATGTGAATCGAGTCACCGATCTTGAGAGCGGAAACATCGACCTTGATGATCTCGGGAAGATTTTGAGGAAGGCAGCGGATGCTGAGCGAGCGGATGCTTTGCTCGAGAAGGCCACCAAAATTTTTAACACCATCAGGTTCACCAACGGGTTCGATGGTGACTTCTGCTGTGATTTTCTCCGTCATGGAAACCGCATGGAAATCGACGTGGAGGATTTCGCGGCGGATCGGGTGGTGTTGAACTTCCTGAATGAGTGAAAGCTGATTAGTCACTTTCGAACCATCTTGAATCTCGAGATCAACGAGGATATTTTCGCCCACGGCATGGGAGAGAATGATTTCAAGGTCACGGCGTGTGACTTCGAGGTTCGAGGCAGTTTTGTTTGCGCCGTAGATGACGGCGGGCACTGCGCCACGGGTGCGGACGGATTTCACGGCATTGCGACCGCTCACCGAGCGGGGACGTGCTGATAGTTTTACTTGCTTGGCCATATATGTGACTTACTTGTTGGTTTTTAATTCAAAGAGCGAACTGACAGACTCGTCGTCGTGGATGCGCCGGATGCCCTCACCGAGTAATTCGGCGACAGAAAGTGCTGTGACTTTGCTGCCAGGTGTGAGTCTCGCCGGAACGCTATTCGTCGAAATCAACTCCTTAATATCGGAGTCCTTCAAACGCTCAACGGCCAAATCTGTCAGGACGGCGTGCGAAACGCCAGCATAAATATCAAGGGCGCCATGTTTCCTGAGAATTTTCGCCGCGCTGCTGATCGTTCCGGCAGTCTCGGTGAGGTCGTCCACGATGAGAACATTTTTTCCATCCACCTCGCCGATGATGTGCGAAGCCTCGGTTTCGGTGGCGCTTTTGCGTTGCTTGACGACGATCGCCAGACGCGTTCCCAGAGCGGTTGCGTAAGCCGAAGCCATCTTCACTCCGCCCACATCGGGGGATACCACAATGAGGTTTGGAATTTCGAGTTTCCGGATATAAGAAACCATCACGGGGAGGGCGTGGAGGTGGTCCACCGGAATGTCAAAAAATCCCTGCAATTGCTGGGCATGGAGATCCATGGTGAGCACGCGATCGACGCCGGCGGCAGTGATGAGATTGGCTACGAGCTTGGCGGTAATCGGAACGCGGGGTTGATCCTTGCGGTCCTGACGGGCATAGCCAAAGAACGGAATCACCACCGTGATGCGGGCGGCGCTGGCGCGGCGGGCGGCATCCACCAGAATCAGCAACTCCATCAAATTATGGTTGGTCGGCGGACAGGTGGGTTGAATGATAAAAACATCGCGGCCGCGGATGTTGTCGTTGATTTTTACAAAACTCTCTCCGTCGGGAAATGAAGTGACTGTAGCGTTTCCAAGTTCGACGCCGAGGAAGGAGCAAATGTCACGCGCAAGAGCCGGGTGTGCGTTGCCGGTAAAAATTTTCATTTCCGGGTTTGAGGAACGATTCATGAGATAATCAGGCAACGGTAGTAAATAGCAGGATGTGGAGTTTTAGTGAATGGGGAATTAAGGTTTCGGCGGTGGTTCGAGAGGGATAGTTGGTTCCACGCGGGTCTGGGCCATGCGGTCGAGATAGGCTTTTTCCATCTGATCGCATTTTTTGGCCAGCGTCGGATCGACTTTTTTCATTCGGCGGAAAAGGGTGCGATAGTATTCGCGATAGGCGGCGCGTTCTCCTTCAAAGGTGCGCGCCTTTTTGGCTTTATCGAGCAGGGAAGCGACTTCGGGTTCTTTATCAACCTGTGTGCGGACTTGTTGGTAACGGATTTTGGCTTTGCGTTCCTGTTCCTCGCCGCTCGCAGCCAATGTGGCAGGATCGTAGGCCTCACGCGGCGAGTCACTCGATGGCATCAGGTCTTTTAAGTCATCCAATGTCTGCGCGGCGGAAGGGAGGTCATCAACGATCGCCGAAGCGGCTTCGGATACCGAGGGATCGGGCTTGGGAGAAGTTGGATTAGTTGAATTGAGGCTTTGCTGCACAGGTGCTGGAGCAGGCTCTTCTTGTTTTTGAGCGGGAGTTGCCTCGGCGGCAGGCTCGGATTCAGCGCTTGGAGAGGATTCTTGCGCAATGGCACCGAATGAGATGAAAGTGCAAATAAGTAATGTCGGGAAATATCGCATCGGGTATCGCGCAGGCGGCGCGCTTGAAAATACAGCAATTTTGGGATCACTTGGCAAGTGGATGAGTGAAACAAAGACGAGAACGGCAGGTAGTCCAGTGGAAGCGGCCCGCGCCATGCGGCTCCGCAAGGGATTTTCTTTTCTCGATTCCTCAATGGTCGGGCCGAACTCGGTGTCTATTCTGGCGTGCGAACCCGATTTGATCATGCGGGGGACCGATTGGGATGCGTTGGAAAAGGAACTCGCCTGCCGTTCGCGCGCCGGACTGGATCTCGGTTACCCAGATGGTGCCGCCATCGGTTGGGTCGGCTATGATGGCGAATTTTGTTTTTCCTTTTACGACAAACTTCATGTTTTTACGCATCACAACGAGACGTGGACGAATTCTCCGGAGGAATTTGAAGCAGCGGTCCCTGATTCAGCTTCATCGGCGCTTGATTTCCGGCCGATTGTGGAAAGACGCGAATTTTTGGAAATGGTCAGTTGCGCCAAGGATTACATCGCGGCAGGGGATATCTATCAGGTCTGTCTGAGCCATCCGTTTGTTTCGTCCTCCGCCGGCAATGCGTGGGATTACTATGAAATGCTCCGTCATTATTCTCCTGCGCCGTTTGGTGCTTATATAGATGGCGGTTCACTGCAAATCGCCTCCGCCTCACCAGAGTGTTTTTTAAGAATGTCCGGCCGTCGCATCGTTACGCGTCCCATCAAGGGCACACGCCCCCGCAAGGCTGATCCACAAAGCGATCAGTTGAGTTCCTATGAATTGATGACATCTGCCAAGGAGATCGCCGAGTTGGTCATGATTACCGATCTTGAGCGCAATGATCTCGGCCAAGTCTGCGAATATGGAAGCGTTCATGTGCCCGAGCTGCTTCATTTGGAAACCTACGAACAAGTCTTTCACTTGGTCTCGAGCGTTGCGGGAGAGTTACGGAACGATGTGAGTCACGTTCAGGCCTTGCGAGCCTGTTTTCCCGGTGGGTCGATATCCGGCGCCCCTAAAAAACGGGCTAAGGAAATCATTCGCGAGCTCGAGCCCCATCCACGCGGCCTCTACACAGGCGCACTTGGCTATTTTGGATATAACGGAGAAAGCCAGTTTTCCATGACGATTCGAACAGCCATCTTCGAAAAAGACAGAGCGCATTTTCATGTCGGAGCCGGCATTGTTGCAGACTCCCAACCAGAACACGAATGGCAGGAGACCATCACCAAAGCCTCCGGCCTACTTCTCGCCGCGAATCCTCATTTCAGGCAAGGCAGGGAGTGAGGTAAAAATCCGCAATCAAATATGTCTCCCGCGAAGGCGCGAAGAAAAATAGGGGAGCACGCTCGTCTCGAGCGTGAAAGAGACTGACATCGCAACCTCATTGATGAACGAACGCCGACCTGCTTGCAGGTAAAAATCCGCAATCCGGGTTAAGCGGCGTCTTTTTCCTGTTTGCGGCGGATGAGGGGAGAACGTTTGCCTTCGACGACGGAGCGATTGATGGTGATTTCCGAGATGTCGTTGCGGTCTGGGGAATCAAACATGACGTCGAGCATGATGCGTTCGATCATGGAGCGGAGGGCGCGGGCGCCGGTGCCTTTGCTGATGGCTTCGGCGGCCATGGCGCGGAGCGAATCTTTGGTGAAATTGAGGCTCACGCCATCCATCGCGAGAAGTTTTGAGTATTGCTTCACCAAGGCGTTTTTCGGTTCGGTGAGAACGGTGATGAGTTGATCCTCGTTGAGTTCATCTAATGTGGCCACGACGGGGAGGCGTCCGATGAATTCGGGAATGAGTCCAAAGGAAATGAGATCCTCGGGTTCGACTTTTTTGAGGGCCTCTGCGCGGGCGCTTTCCGAGTGGTTGATGATCGGGGCATTGAACCCAAGTGTGCGTCCGCCGAGGCGCTTTTGAATGATTTTTTCCAGTCCCACAAAAGCACCGCCGCAGATGAAGAGAATTTTTTCCGTGTTGATCTGGATGTATTCCTGTTGCGGGTGCTTGCGTCCGCCTTGCGGTGGCACGTTGCAAACGGCGGCTTCGAGGATTTTCAGGAGGGCCTGCTGAACGCCTTCGCCAGAGACATCGCGAGTGATGCTGACATTTTCGGTTTTGCGTCCGATTTTGTCGATTTCATCGATGTAGATGATTCCCATCTCGCAGCGCTTAACGTCTTGATCGGCGCTTTGGAAGAGGCGGAGGATAATGTTCTCTACATCCTCGCCGACGTAGCCGGCTTCGGTGATCGAGGTCGCATCAGCAATGGCGAAAGGAACATCAAGCACCTTCGCGAGAGTCCGAGCGAGCAAGGTTTTTCCTGATCCCGTCGGACCGAGGATAAGGATGTTGCTTTTCTCGATTTCAACTTCATCGAGCGTATCCGCACCCAGAGTGAGTGGTGTTGATTGAGTGAGGCGCTTGTAGTGGTTGTGGACCGCTACCGAGAGAACCTTCTTGGCCATGTCCTGGCCGATGACGTGTTGATCCAGGAGTTTCTTGATTTCATTCGGCTTGGGAACGCGGAATGTCGGTTTGGACTTCCGGTTGTCATCCTTCAGCTCTTTTTCAAGAATCCCTTTGCAGATCGTGATACAGCTATCGCAAATGTAAACGCCCGGTCCGGCAATGAGCTTTCGGACTTCGGATTGGCCCTTTCCGCAAAAAGAGCACATGGTCAGATTGTTCGGGCGCGCCATGGAGTGCGAGGCCTACTCGGAGGCTTTTTCAGCAGCCTTGATCGTTTCGGTGATGTCTTTGATGTCCTTGCGGGATTTCACCACTTCATCAACGAGTCCGTAGGCTTTGGCTTCATCGGCGGTCATGTAATTATCGCGATCCGCATCACGCTCGATTTGCTCCACGGTTTGTCCGGTGTGGAATGCGAGCAGTTTGTTGAGGCGCTTCTTGAGCTTGAACATGAATTCCACTTGGCGCTCTACGTCGCTGGCTTGGCCTTTGGCGCCGCCGGAGACTTGGTGGATCATGATGTCAGAATTCGGCAGCGCGTAGCGTTTTCCTTTTGTGCCTGCGCAGAGGAGAACAGCGCCCATGCTGGCCGCGAGGCCCATGCAGTAGGTGTTCACATCACAGGTGACAAATTGCATCGTGTCATAAATCGCCAGGCCAGCCGTGACAGACCCTCCGGGCGAGTTGATGTAAATGTTGATGTCTTTTTTGGCATCTTCCATTTGTAGGAAAAGTAACTGGGCGATAACGAGATTTGCGACGTTATCATCAATTCCTGTTCCGATGAAAATGATGCGGTCTTTCAGGAGGCGGGAGTAAATATCATAGCTGCGCTCTCCGCGTCCGGTTTGTTCAACGACGATTGGGACTAACATAATATTTTAAGATCAGGCTTTTGCCGCTGCGGGAGCGGCTGTTTCAGTCACGGTAGCATTGGATGCGACCAAATCAAGGGCCTTGCTGATGAGGATCTGTTCGCGCAGACGGCCGATGCCGTTGTTTTTCGAGAGGTCCTTGGCGAGTTTTTTCGGTGGAATCTCATAACGCTGCGACATCTCAAAGAGGGCTTGGTAAAGTTCGCTTTCCGAGACTTGGAGTTTTTCTTCCTTCGCGATTCGCAGCAGAAGGAAATTGGCGCGAACGCGATCTTTGGCGCCTTTCGAGGCGGTATCCATGATTTCGTCCGTGTGCGATTTCAGTTCGTCATCGCTCACTCCGCGGGCCTGATTTTCGGAGACGATATCTTTGAGGGCGAGGGCGGTTTCGCGGGCCACGGCGCTTTCGGGGAGCTCACAGGTGAAAAGACTGAGCAGCTTTTCAACGATGGCATTTTTCTTGGCCATGCCGAATTGATACTCGGACGACTCCACTTGGCGTTCGCGGATTTTTTGACGGAGGGTTTCCAGCGTGCTCCCTGGCTCGATTTTTTCAGCGAGGGCATCGTCGAGTGCTGGCAATTGCTTCACATTGATGCCATGCAGCGTGACCGAGTAGGTGACTTGTTTGCCTTGGAGTTCGGCGATCGGGAAATTGTCGGCAACATCCAAGGTGAACGTGCGTTCTTCATTGAGCTTCATGCCTTCGATGGCTTTGGCGAAGCCGGGGAAGAGTGTGCCTTCGCTCATGAGGAGCCATGCGTTGCGGCGTCCGTGAATTTGGGCAGGCGCCTTCGGTAGAAATTCCGAAAGCAGTTGATCGCCGGTTTTTCCCTCGTAGGTGAGAACGGCATAATCATCCATCGCTAACGCACGGTCGGTGATGGGATCAAAGGTGGAATGCGGTTCGCGGAGGTAGTCTAAAAAGCCCTCAACATCTTCGTCGGTGACGGATTTTTTAGGGACCTCGATGGAAAGGGATTTGTAATCGGGAAGATCAAACGCCGGTTGCGTGGCAATGCGTGCGCGGATTTTAACGGACTTGTCATCGGCCATCACGGCTTCTTCGACGTTTTCGATCGAATGGAGGAGGATGTTGTTTGTTTTAACAGCTTCTTCGATGGCGTCATTGATGAGGCTGTTGATAACCTCTTCTTTGATGTCCTTGGCGTAGCGGGACTCGATGGTGCTTATTGGGGCCTTGCCGGGACGGAATCCGGGGATGCGGGCCATTTTTTGAAATCCTTTTGCCGTGGTATCCCATTCTTTTTTGACCCTTTCGGAGGGCAAATCAATGGAGAGTTCTACGATGCAATTTTCTTTATAATCCAGAGCGACATTCATGATGAGCCGGACAACAAAGCAGATTCCCGCGCGGGCGGCAATCGGTAACCTAAAAAAACATCAAAAAATACAAACGGCTTGTGAGATCGAGTTGGAGGTCGGTGAACGTTCTTAGTGAAAATCCAGAGTTTCTTCGCGCGGCGTTTTGCCAGTGAGTTTTTTGAACGTTTTGGCGAAATGGAATTCGTCATGGAAGCCAAGCATCTCGGCCAGTTCCTTGTTGGTGAAACGATGCCGGGCGAGCAACTGTCGCGCGCGTTCGATGCGCCGCGCCAGAGCGTAGCGGGCAGGCGGTTCGCCGGCGATATCCGTAAATTTTTTTCGAAAACTCTCGTAGCCCATGCCGCATCCCTCAGCGACGGATCGAAGGGTTGTCTCATCATCTGCCGTAGCCCGCTCCAAAAGGTCCGCCGCTTGGAGGAACCACGCAGGCCGTTGTTCTTTTGCGTTTTTAGTGCTGTGGGGTGCAAAAATGCGGGATAAAATCTGCTGCCACATCGTCACGGCCTCGAGCATGGATTTGCCGGGTTGATTCCATTGAGAAAAGAACGGCTGCAGAATCTCAAGTCCTACGCGGGGGGGCTTCCAGTGGAAGGCGGGATTTCTGACATCAAAAATCTCCGCCTCACGCCAAGCCTCGAAGACAGGCCCGCGAAAGCAAACATACAACTCATTCCAAATCCCGCCCGGTTCGGGCCCGTAGGAATGAGCCATCTCGGGAAAAACCAGAATGACATCGCCCGCGCGCAGCGGAATGTTGGTTCCACGTGCGTCGTGATAATTTCCAGTTCCTGCCACCAAATACACAATCGCCCATTGTCCGAAGACACGCGGCTTATCGCGCTGGATGCCGCGCGATTTGGAAATTGTTCCCGCAAGTGTAATCTCGCCAATCGGTGAGGTGCCTGCCGTTTGCACGAGCGAGGTTTTCCAGTGGTTAAGTTGTGGAATCCGCATTTACCATTCTATACATAAAAAATACCAAACGTGCCATTCTTGTTTTTTGCCAATGTGTCAAAGTGCTCTCGTATGAAAACACTCGCCTCAGCGCCCGTCGTCAACCGCACACTTAGCTCCCTCGGTCATGAACTCGAGTTGGATGAGCATTCCTTCGGGTGGTTGGAGGATTCCTCCGCCATCCGCAACGATCCGGCCGCCCTTCAGCAGAGCATGGATGAAAACGGCTACCTTTATATCAAAGGATTCTTCCCCCGTGAGGTTGTCCTTGAAGCCCGCAAGGTTCTCGTCGAGACACTCGCAAAGGATGGGATTTTTGAAGAAGGCAAACCGCTCATCGATGGCATCCTGAAGGAAGGCGTTCATCCCAAATTTCACACGACCGCCTGGAAGAACCAACCCGCCATCAACCGCGTTGTCTTTGGTCCCGAGGTTCATCAATTCTACAGTGGATTCCTCGGCGGAGCCATTCGGCACTTCGACTACATCTGGCTACGCACGATGGGCTGCGGTCATGGAACCCCGCCCCATTGCGACATCGTTTACATGGGGCGCGGCACTCATCGCCTCTACACCGCATGGATTCCCTACGGCGAGGTTCCGCTGGAAGTCGGCGGTCTCATGATCCTCGAAAAATCGCACCTGCAAGCCGACCGCATCCGCAATTATTTGAACTCGGATGTCGATACGAGTTGCACGAACATCCCTGGCCACGACGGCTGGAAGCATGGCGGACAACTCACAAACAACCCCGTGTCGCTTCGCAAGAAATTCGGCGGTCGCTGGCTCACTTCGCAGTTCCAGCCCGGCGACCTGTTGACCTTCCGCATGGATACGATCCACGGAAGCATCGACAACACCACGCAGCGCATTCGTCTTTCCACCGATACCCGCTACCAACGCTCAGATGAACCGATCGATGAACGCTGGGTTGGCGAGAATCCCATCGGCCACGGCCCGGATGCAAAACTCGGCCGCATTTGCTGAGTCTTAGCCACCAGATTCGATCTCAAAAAGGGGCTCGCTTTTGCGGGTCCCTTTTTATTTTGACCAGTCGAGTGCGGCGAGTCGGCGGGCGACTTCGTTGACGTTTTCGCGGCTGTTGAAGGCCGAGATGCGGAAGTAGCCTTCGCCGGCAGGTCCAAAGCCGCTGCCCGGAGTGATGACGACATTGGCCTCGCTGAGGAGTTTGTCAAAAACGGCCCAACTGGTTAGGTGCTTGGGCGCGCGAACCCAGATGTATGGGGCGTTGGAACCACCAAATGTCAGGAGTCCGCATTTCTCAGCGGCTGCGCGCAGAATGGCGGCGTTCCCCATGTAGTGTTCGATGAGGGTAGCTACTTGTGCTTTGCCGGCGGGTGAATAAAGAGATTCGGCTGCGCGCTGGGTGACGTAGCTCACACCATTGAATTTTGTGCTGAAACGGCGGTTCCACAGCGGATGGAGCGGTGTTTTTTCGCCACTTGTGGTTAGGCATTTCAGATCCTTGGGAACCACAGTGAACGCGCAGCGGACGCCGGTGAATCCGCCATTTTTTGAAAAACTGCGAAACTCAATCGCGCAGCGGCGGGCGCCGGGAATTTCGTAGATGGAATGCGGAATCTGTGGGTCGCGGATGTAAGCCTCGTAGGCTGCATCGAACAAAATTACCGCATCGTTTGCCAAAGCGTATTCAACCCACGCCGTCAACTGGGCCCGAGTGGCTGTCGCGCCGGTGGGATTGTTCGGATAGCAGAGATAAATAAGATCCACTTTTTCCTGTGGCACGGTGGGGACGAATCCGTTCTCCGCACTGCATGGCAGATAGACGAGGCCGCTGTAGAGGCCGCTTTCATCAGCTTCGCCGGTGTGGCCAGCCATGACATTCGTATCCACATAGACGGGATAAACGGGATCCATCACGCCAATCCGGTTGTTGTGGCCAAAAATATCCAGGATGTTTCCGCAATCGCACTTTGATCCATCGGAGACGAAAATTTCGTCGTCTGCGACATCCAGGCCGCGAGACCGGTAATCGTTTTCTGCGATGGCGTGGCGCAGGAATTCGTAGCCCTGTTCGGGGCCGTATCCTCGGAAACTGGTGCGCTCGCCCATTTCATCCACCGCCTTGTGCATGGCCTCGCGAACCGCTGTTGGCAGGGGTTCGGTCACATCGCCGATACCGCATCGAATCAAGCGTGCGGCACCGTCCGGGTTTGAATCCGTGAAGGCTTTGACGCGGCGATTGATTTCGGGAAACAGGTAGCCGGCTTTGAGTTTGAGGTAATTGGAATTAAGGTGGGCCATGGTGCGGAGTGATCAGGAAAAACGCCCGACGGAGTCCGTCGGGCGTTGCAATTTTAGAGTGTCAGGGATTAAGCGAGCGCTGCGGTGAAATTTTTTTCAACAGCGGACCAGTTCACCGTGTTCCACCAGCTCTTGAGATAGTCGGCGCGGCGGTTTTGGTAATTGAGGTAGTAGGCGTGTTCCCAGACGTCGCAGCCGAGGACCGGTGTGCCGGTGCACTCCGCGACTCCGGTCATGAGAGGATTATCCTGATTCGGAGTGGAGCAAATCGCCAGAGTCTTGTCGGCTTTCACGCAAAGCCAAGCCCAGCCGCTGCCGAAACGTCCGAGGCCGGCCGCTTCAAATTTGGCTTTGAATTCCTCAAAGCTGCCGAAGGATTTGTTGATCGCCTCCGCGAGCGAGCCGGTTGGTGCACCACCTGCGGAAGGAGCCATGAGGTTCCAGAAAAAGGTGTGATTCCAATGTCCGCCGCCATTGTTGCGAACCGCGCCACGGATGGCTTCCGGCACAGCAGCGAGGTTGCTAATGAGTTCCTCGATCGACTTGCCAGCCAGTTCTGGAGCGCTTTCCAGAGCTTTGTTCAAATTGGTGACATAGGTCGCGTGATGTTTGCCGTGATGAATCTCCATCGTGCGGGCATCAATGTTGGGTTCGAGCGCAGTAGCTGCGTAGGGAAGTGAAGGAAGTTCGAATGGCATGGATATGTAAGTTTGAAGATGTTGAAGATAATCAACGCTTCGGCTGATTCAACCCGAAAACGAATTTGAGGGGGACAGAATTCACAAAATGAACAAAATAGGGGAGGAGGCAACGCTGCTACAGTGATTTTAAAATTCAACAGTTCACTCCACGCGGTCCCCTATGCATAAGGGAAAAAGTTTACAGGCAATATCGTTTCTTGACGCAAATCCAAGTCGAGAGTAAGTGGGGGGCTGATGCCTAAAGTTTCGGAATTTTTTGGGATTGAAATTGTTTTCAATTACCGAGGAGAGCACAATCCACCTCATTTTCATGCCCGCTAAGCGGGAAGAGAAGGAGTATTTTCTATTTCCCCGCTTGGGTATTTGCATGGAGATCTTACACCTAGAGCCATTGCTTTGGTTATTGAATGGGCGGCAATGCATGGGGTGGAACTTGAAAATAGTTGGAAGCTGGCTAGGTAAATGCAGCCGAATCCAAGAATCGCTCCGCTGGAGTAAATTTAGATCATGACATTAACCTCAAAGTCTTTTCAGCTTTCCTCAGTCACGCCGCTTGATGGTCAAATTGTGCATTTGGTTTTTCAAGATGGGCAAGAATTTAATCTGGATCTATCCCCAGATTTGAATCGCGTTGAGGGGCCTCTGGTAGAATCGCTTAAGAATGAGGAAGTATTCCGCCAAGTTCGAGTTGAGTATGGGGCATTAGTTTTCCCAACTGGACTGGATTATGGTGCCGATGTGCTTCGTTTGTGGTGTGAGAATGGATTTGTCACAGATGAAACTCGCACCGAGGAGTTGGTTGGCCAATACTTGCTATGTTCTGTGGCGGCCTGATTCAACCCGAAAACAGGTTTAAATGGGACAGAATTTACAAAATGAACAGAATAGGGGAGAAGGCATGGGAGCGGGCTGTGTTTTTTTCCATTCCGTAAATTCTGTCAATTCTGACTAAACCAACTTCACTCCGGCACTTGGCCTTTGAGGACGATGTTGTCGGGTTGATACATGGCTTTGTTGGAGGCTTGGAATTCGGCTTTGAGTTGGACGAGGAGTTTGGAGACGTCCACGAGTTCCCAGCGGAGCAGGCGGAGGTTTTGAGCGTCCTTGCCGTTATGTTCGATGCCGATGAGGAGATGGCGGGCATCGTCGTGGACCTTGCCGGTTGCCGACTTGGGTTCGTAGTAAAAGGTGCGCAGCGTGCTGGTCTGGGATCCTTTGGCATAAAGTTTGGGGTCGAGATAGACAACGGAACCATCCGCTAAAACAAGGCGCAGATCCGGATAGCCGCTTCGTTGCTCCGCTCCCGCAGCGGTTGGGGGGATGCCGCATGACCAACCGGGTTCTTTTTTACATTCCGCCATAATCGCATCTTCAATGAACCGACTGGCTTCATTGACTCTTCCGGCGTGGTGAATCGGGTGCGCCGGTTCATTCAGGCTCGAGATGGCTCGGTCGAGCACCTTGCCAAGCTGTGCCAGCCATGCGGCGTCTTTTGCAGGATTAACCGGATGGATCTTCTTGCCGGTCGTTGCGGCGAGAACATCGCGGAACGGGATGCCTTTTAAATCCCGGTCGTCCTCCAAAAGCCAATGGATGAGGGTTGCCGTGTCGGATTCCTTCGAGGATGTTGCGGCAGGCAGGGAGGGAATGACTGCGAGAAGAAGTAAATGCAGTATTTGAAAAATGGGTGATCGCAGGGAGTCGAACATGGTTTTTGGCAGTTGTGTTGTCTCCTAAGGATCAGAAATCAAAAGTGCTCCCAAAGAAAGAGATCAACTGCTTCAAAAATTTGATCATTCCGCCACTTGCACGGTGTGTTTTTGGCGGTATGATCATCAATCTATGTTTGAGCTGACGCGCCGCGAACAAATGCTCGTGGCGGGCTTTGTTTTCATCCTTGTCCTGGGCCTGGGGGTTCAGCATTGGAGGCAGACTCGCCCGCAGGAGGTCGTGACGCCCAAGGTTCAAAAAACCAACTGATGCAGACAACAGGATTTCAAGATGCCGTCGAAGCCGTTTCCCGCGAGGATGAACGCTACCACCCCGAAGCTTATGTTTTTTTGAGGGATTCCCTCGAGGCCACCCTCAAACGCCGCAAAAAGGCGCGCAAAGAGGCTGGGCCGCATGTCGGCGCTTCGGAATTACTCGATGGATTTCGCATTCACGCGCTGAATGAATTTGGTCCGATGGCGCTGATGGTGCTGAATTACTGGGGCCTCAAGCGCACGGAGGATGTCGGTCAAATGGTGTTCAACCTCGTGAATGCCGGAATCTTTGGCAAAACTGAAGACGACACGCTCGAGAGCTTTCGCGATCTCTTCGATTTTCAGGAGGAATTCGTGGGCCCGTTTCTCCCACAATCAAATTCCTGGTCGGAAAGTTCCTCTGAGAACGTTGGAACCCAGATATGAAAATCCCCTTCATTGCCGCAGTCTGCATCACTTCACTTATGTCCACATTTGCCCAATCCTCCAAAGTGCCAACCCTTCCCGAGTCCAAGGCGCAGGTTTTTAACTATGAAAACGGTCTGACGCTTATTGTGGAGGAGGATCGTAGTGCTCCGGTGGCGAGTGTGCAGGCTTGGTGCGGCACGGGGAGTATTCACGAAACCGAAAAGATAGGCGCGGGAATGTCGCACATTCTTGAACACATGCTCTTCAAAGGAACAAAAACCCGCCCGCCGGGGGAGATCGCCAAGCAGGTGCAGAACCGTGGCGGATACATCAATGCCTACACGTCCTTCGACCGCACAGTGTATTGGATCGATGTCCCTGCCGAGGGCGCATCCGATGCGGTTGAGATTTTGGCCGATGCGATGCAAAATGCCACGCTTCCCGAGGCGGAATACACAAAAGAGCAGGAGGTCATCCGCCGCGAGTTTGCGATGGGATTTGATGATCCAGGCCGCCAGAGCTCTCAGCTCATGCTCAACACGGTGTTTTCGCAGAGTCCCTACCGTCACCCGGTCATTGGATATCTCGACGTCTACAATCAACTCACCCGTGACGATGTGATGCGGTATTACAAAACCCGCTATGTTCCGAACAACCTCACTTTTGTTGTCACTGGCGATGTCGATGCGGCAAAAATCCGTGAGCAATTGGGCAAACATTTTGAATCCGCTATGCGCCGCGCGTTGGAACCGGTTTTCATTGCGGATGAACCGCCGCAGATGGGCCGCCGCGAAATTCACGAGGAATTTCCAACGGAGTTGTCGAGACTCTCGCTCTCATGGCGGATTCCAGGCCTGACAAATGCCGACACTCCCGCACTGGAGATCTTGGGCGAAATTCTCGGCGGGGGAAAAAGCTCCCGACTCAATCGCGAAATCCGCGAGCGAAAACAAATCGCCCACAGCGCTTCGGCGGGCATGTTCTCCCTCCAAAACGAAGGCGTTTTTGTCATGCAGGCTGTAACGGATCCCGATAAACGCGAGGCGGCCGAGGCGGAATCCCTCGCTATTCTCGAAAGCCTCAAGAAAAACGGAGTCACTTCCGAAGAACTTGACCGTTCGCGGCGCTCGATCCTTTCCTCGCAACTCGGCGCCCTCACGACCGCGCGCGGCAAGGCGAGTGATGCCGGTTCGAATTGGATGCTTACGCGAAACCTCAATTTCTCGCGCCATTATATCGACCAAATTGCGAAGGTGACGCCGGCGGATATTCAGCGGGTCGCCAAACAATACCTGCGCGAAGAGGGACTGAACGTAACGTCGCTCAATCCTCCCGGTTCGCTGACCGTTGCGAGCAAAGTGGCGACTGATTCCAAGCCCAGTGATATTCAAAAAATAACCCTATCGAACGGCATGAGGCTGATTGTTCGTGAGGACGCCCGGTTGCCACTAATCTCGATCAATGCTGTCTTTCGCGGTGGATTGCTTGCGGAAACAAAGCAAACCAACGGCATCACGCGGCTTTATTCCCGTGCCCTGCTGAAAGGCACCAAGACCCGCTCGGCGGAAAAGATCGCTGACCAGATCGAGGGTGTGGGAGGCAGTATTGGAGCGGATAGTGGAAACAATTCCTTCAGCGTCGGGGTCGAGGTCATGCAGCCCGATTTGGCGCTCGGCATTGAAGTTCTATCCGATGTTCTGTTGAACCCCATCTTCCCTGACAGGGAGGTCGAACTGGAAAAGAAATCCCAGATTGCAGGAATCAAGGCCGACGACGAACAGATGACATCGGTGGCGAGGAATCTTGTTCGCGAAAATCTGTTCGGCGCCCATCCCTACGGACTTCGCAACCTCGGCACACAAGCTTCTGTGGAGGCCCTCACGTCCGCCCAGTTGCGCGAATTCCACAAAAAATTTGCGACCGCAAAGAATGGCGTCATTGCTGTATTCGGTGCGGTGAAAGCGGACGAAGTGAAGCGTCTTTTCGAAAAACACCTGGCCGCCATGCCTGCGGGGGAACTGGCTTTTGGGAAAGTCGAACCGGCGGCCGCTATATCAAGCATGGAACCCGTCAAAGCGCACCTTGATAAAAAACAAGCGGTGCTCATGATCGGCTACCAAGGCGCATCAGTAAATGATCCAGACCGTGTCGCGCTGGAGATGATCAGTGAAGCTTCGAGTGATCTTGGTTCACGCTTCTTCAACCGCATTCGCGAGCAAATGGGCCTGGCCTACTTTGTGGGAGCCTCGCAATTTTGCGGCCTCGCTCCCGGGGCATTTATTTTCTACCTCGGCACGGATCCACAGAAAGTAACGCCTGTAACAAATGAGATGCGGTCCGAGATCGCCGCGCTTGCTAAGGATGGACTCACCAGCGAAGAGCTGACTCGTGCCCGCGCGAAGTTGATCGGTGCTGAAGCGATACGTAATCAGAGCAATGCTGCCTACGCTGCCGCTTGCGCTGTGGATGAACTCATGGGCCTTGGCTTCGACGCACACAAACGCCGCAAGCAAGAGATTGAGAAAATCACGCTGGATGATGTCCGCCGCGTCGCCGCCAAATTTTTCGCGCCCGCTTCTGCTGTCGAAGCTACGGTGCTTCCACCTGAAAAAAACCAACCCACAAAATAAAATCCTATGGCTGAAGTAAGAAACGCAGTAAGCGCCGGAGAAATGGCGCAACGATTCATGGAACTTGTAATGATGCAGGCGCAGCAGGCCGCGATGTTTCTTGGACGCATGCCGAATCCTCAAACCGGAGCTCCAGAGGTGAATCTCGAATACGCCCGCATGTTCATCGATCAACTCGAAATGATTCAGGAAAAAACCCGAGGCAATCTGAGCAACGAAGAGACGCAGGTTCTCACCGGTGTTCTTTCTGATCTCCGATTGGCGTTTGTCCAAGCCTCATCCAGTGCACCAGCGCCTTCCACGCCCGCTCCGCAAGCGGTCGTTGCCCCCGAGGCACCATCCGCTCCAGCCTCTGTGCCTCAGGTATCCTCACCAGAGTCCGAACCCGAAAGTCGCAAGCGCTTCTCGAAGAGCTACGGATCCTAATCGCTCGACTCCTCCAGCATCGAAGAAGGTATTCGCAGAATGGCCCTCATATAGGCGATCCTCGAGAGTTCAGTGTTTGCCCAGACCCAGCATTCGCGCTTCGCGGGCATAGGCGCCTGGAGGCATGCCATGGCGCGCGCGGAACAGGCGGTTGAAGTAGTAAATATCGGGAATGCCACAGCGTTCGGCGATTTCCTTCAAGGGCAGCTTTGTCTTGCGTAGCATGCGAGCAGCGGAGTCCATGCGCGCCTTGAGACAAAACTGGCGGAAGGGAAGCCCGGTCGCCGCGCGAAACAGCCGACGGAAGTGAACCTGCGAGATGCCGCAGGAACGGGCAGCCTCGACCTCGATCCAATCGCGAGCAGGTTGGCGGCGGATGCGGGAGATCAGGCTCTGCAGTTTTTTTTCATATGGGCCTTCGTGAGAAGCCGGCGGTTTTTGTTGCCGAATCTCGAGGAACATTTCCTGCAAAAGAAGCCATGCACGCTCTTGATCATGATGGTCGAGCGCGTCTTGAAGCCGCTCCATTTTGACGCGGAAAGGTTCCGCATTTTCGATGAGACAATAAGCTTTCGCCGGCGATGAAGGCATCCAGCCCGAACGGCGAAGTTGATCCACCCAGGGACCCCTGAATGTCACATAGTAGTGATCCCAGCCGGGAGATTCGGTCTTACCGTATTGAAACCTCGGACCGGGCCAAGTCCACCATGCGACTGGGGCGGTGAGGACCTTGGTTTCACCCCCATCCACCGCCCAGCGGATCTGGCCGGAGTGCGCGTAATTGAGCGCGCAGAAGTCTTTGAAAACCGTGTCGATCCAGACCCGGCAGCGCGGCAGGTGGTCGTAATGATGAAATGCAAAGGGTGCTTTCATGCGTGATCAAATCATGCAAAAAGTTGATCGACCCGTCCATTGCCGAAATCATTCAATCGCGTCAGCTTCACACGCCATGACTGGAACCAACCAACATTCGGCCGGATCCATAGGCATCGGCATCATCGGCACCGGCGAGATCACCCGCATCATGCGCCCCGCATTCACCGGAACCACTCAATCACGAGTCGTCGCGGTGGCGGATGTGAACATGGATGCCGCCCGTATCGAAGCGGAGGCATTGGGTGGCGCAGAAGTTTTCCCCGATTACCGGGAACTGCTGGCGAGTCCGGCGGTGCAGGCGGTTTACATCGCGACGCCGCCGTTTCTGCATCGTGAGATGGTGCTTGCGGCGATGGCAGCAGGGAAACATGTGCTGTGCGAAAAGCCCTTCATGCTGAACCAGGCCGAGGCCCGCGAAATCGCCGCCGCGCATGCGGTCCGCCCGGATCTGAAGGTGGCGAGTTGCTCCAGCCGGTTTATCGCTGCGCCACCGGTTCGCAAGGCGCGGGAACTTATCGCAGGCGGCGGCATCGGCCGTCTGCTGCGGATGCGCTTTGTGCATGCCCTGCCGCTGGCGAAACCCATCACCGAGTTGCCGCGATGGAAACAAATGAAAGCCACCGCCGGCGGCGGACTCGTGATGGACTGGGGTGTTTATGATCTGGATTGGATGAGCTACCTGCTTGGGGAATTGTTCAATCCGGTGGCGATTTTTGCCCGCACCGACAACTGGCGATGGGAAGAGGGGGATATCGACAGCAGTTTCTCCGCCGAGATTTTACTCTCCTCTGGGATCAGCATCGCGTGGGAGCGCAGGATCGAGCACGGCCCCGCCAACACGCGGATCGAAATCCGCGGAACCACTGCCGGTCTCGATCTTCCCTTCATGCCTGGCGGTTTGCCCGAAGCGCTTACGCTTCACCGCTACGATGAGGGAAACAAACTCCAGAGCGAAGTGCTGTCCGAACCGATAACCAACTGGGGAGCGATCCTGCACCACCCAGTGCAGGATTTCGTGAGTGCGATTATTAATGACCACGCGGTTGCATCGCCGCCTGCTTCTCAAGTGACGGTCCATAGCGTCATTGATGCCCTTTATGCGTCGGCTGCCAGCGGCCGCAGCGAGGAGGTGAAGCCATGAAAACGCATTCGTCGGTTTATGCCTTCGACAACTATTTCGGCGATTCACCGATGGCCGACGACCCGGTTGCGCAGGCGGCATTGCTTAAGAGCCTCGGCTACGGAGCCGCCTATCATTCGATGAACCGCAAGACGGAGGCGGGCTGGAATAGGTTTCTCACTTGGGAAGAGTCCTCACGCCACGGCGGGCTTCCGGTGGCCGCCTATTACACCGTGCTTGAGCTCGGCAAGGAACCGCCGGAAGGAGGGCATTCGGTGGAGGAGGTCATCGCGCATCTACCATTAGGCTCGGTGCTGGAACTGGCCGTCTCGTTGGCCGGGGCGCAAGCCTCGGATGCCTCGCGCGATACGGAGCTGATCGCCATGCTGCGTCCACTCGTCGATCTGGCGCGGAGTCGCGGAGTCACGATTTCGCTCTATCATCACATCTGGTTTCTCCTCGAGCGCATCGAGGATTGCGTGCGTGTGGCGGAAAAAATCAACGACCCGGCCCTGCGCGTGACCTTTTGCGGCTACCACTGGTATGCGGTGGATGGCAGCGAACTCACCGCCAAGGTCAAGCTGGCCGCTCCATGGATGCGTCTCGCCAATCTCAACGGCAGTCGCCCGGCACCGGAAGAGGCAAAGTTCGCCGGCTGCCTGCCCAAAACCATCGAGTCGGTCGGGGAAGGGGATTTTCCGTTGGCGGAATTTGTGCAGGCGCTCAGTGATGTCGGCTACTCGGGTCCGGTCGGATTCCAAGGCTACAAAATCGGCGGGCACCCGCCCGAGACGCTGGGCCGTTCGATCGAGGCATGGCGCAACGCATTGAGCATTCTTTAAGGAAGCGCTGAGGAAGTTGGAACGATTGCTGTAATTTATCAGGCGTCACTCACGGCTTCCGCCATTTTGGACCGTTCTCCGCCAGGCAAGCGGGGTGGCTTTTTTGTGCCGACTGAAGACGCTGATGAAATACGAAGGGCTTGAAAATCCGCAGGCCCATCCGACTTCGGCCACATTGTGTTCGGGTCTCTCGAGCAAGTTGCAGGCGAGGTCGATTCTCTCGCGGGTGATCCAGGCGTTGAGCGCAACGCCTCGTTCTGCACGGAACCTGCGTGTTAAATGGTCTGCAGAGCAACCGACCCTGGCCGCAAGTGTCGCCACACTCAGGTCAGGACGGGAAATTTCGACTCGGATGATTTTTTCAACCTCAGCCACCAAGGGAGTGGATGTGCTTTCCTGCTGGGCGGCATCTGTGTTCAGGCCACTGAGCACCGAGACGAGAAAAGCCATCACAAGCCCTGTGGAGAAACCGCGTTGAAGGCTCTTGGGTAGGCGATGCTGGTTGGAAGCCTCTTCAAGGAACGAGAAGGCTTTGATTGGAA
>JBEIMO010000012.1:0-20556 GCA_040378625.1 Verrucomicrobiia bacterium
AGGATTTCCCACGAGCGTTCATGCTGCGCCGAGGAATCAATCACCACGCCGTCCCAATCAAAAATCACGCCCTTCATCTGTGCAGTGGAGAAGTTTTATCCATGTGCCAAAGCGGTATCTCGCCAAATCACAATCGGCAAGTTTTCAAACCCGGAGATCTGCGAGCTCAAAAGTGGCGTCGTGCAAATTCCCGTCCGGAGCCCGACTTCAGATAACGCTCGAAAGCAGAAGCCTTGTGCTCGTCGCGAAATGCAACAGCGGTTTCAATAGTCCAAGGTTTAAATTTCGAGGTGTGCGAAACCTTGCCCGAGTTGTGTGCGGCGAGGCGTTGTGTGAGATCGGATGTCATGCCGATGTAGTGGCGCTCGGGCGCAACCTCGCTTTTGAGAATGTAGACATAGTGAAACATGGGTGAATTTCAAAAGGCTGGCTTGCCAAGCCGTAGTCTCGCGGCGGCGGGTGGGTCCGCCTATGCGGCTGTCGCCGACTCCGGCGTGACAGCCTTCGCTCTTGCTGCGCTGCGAGCGAAGGCTGGAGGCGACGGGAGTCGAACCCGTGTCCTTAACGCGATCTACACAACCTTCTACATGTTTAGCCGGTTTTTGATCTCGGAGAGGGGTTGCGAGCCGACACGCTTCCCTCTCCAGAGCGTCCACGTAATCGATTCACTCGGGGTAGCGGTCGCTCCATCCCAAGCCAGCCTGCTGTCGTCGCACTCCGGACCAGCAGGCGTCAGCCGGAATGCGTCGTGGCTCAATTAGGCCGCGAGTGCGAGATCTTCGTAATCTGCTTTTATTTTGTTTGATCCGATTTTTTACGAGGCCAACGAATCATCCTCGACATGCAGGCCGGGCTTCACTCATCAAGTCGAAACCTTTACGCCCCCTTTTTTAGGAAATTCTAAATTAGGCCTGATTTTAGAGAACGCAAGGGCTTGGTATAAAAAAATTGACCCGCCACACCAAGCGGAACACAAAAGAAGCATGCGCCGATTGCTCCTCGCTGGAATCCTTTTTCTATCCTCTCCGTTGGCTCGCGCCGAATTGCCGCCATCAGCCTATGAGGCGATGCAGGCCCAAGCTCCCGAGTGCCTGCGCATTCAGGTGTTGAAGGTCAGCATTCAATCAGGCGAAATCAGAACCGAAAAAAACGTGAAACTCACCGCGAGCGTTCTGAATGTCGCCCGCACCGCTTCGGGATTGAAAGACGGCGACATCATTACCATCAATTATCTTGTTCGCGAACGGCCCGCTGGCTGGGTTGGTCCTGGTCAGGTGCCGGTGCTCGCGGAAAGCGCAGTGAATGTTGCCTATCTTGAAAAAATCGCAAATTCGAACGAATACCAACCGGCTGCCGGGATCATGACATTCAGCCATTTTTAGCGTCGGGTTTTTCGGAAGCTCATGACCGGCGAGATCGACGAATTCCTGATGTATTTGGCGACGGAGCGCGGACTCTCGACCAATTACCAACTCTCCGTCCAACGTGCATTGGAGGGCTTCTCCGAGTGGCTGACAAAACACGCCTCCCTCAACGAGTGGCACGCTGTGGAACCTCCGCAGATCACCGATTTTCTTGTCTTTCGAAAACGCGGCGGGCTGCAGGCATCTTCCGTCCGCTTGGAAGCGGTTGCGATCCGTGTTTTCTTCCGGTTTCTTGCTGCCCGTAAGGGATGGAAATCGAATCCCGCCGAAACACTTTCCCTGCCGAGGCCTGAGAAAACGCTGCCTGAGACGCTGAATGTGAGCCAGGTTGAAAAGCTACTTGGAAGCATCGGCACGGAAGATCCTCTGGGATTGCGGGACCGGGCGATATTTGAACTTCTTTATTCCAGCGGCCTGCGCGTATCCGAACTCTGCGGCGCACGACTGGAGAACATCGATCTGGATGCAGGATTCATCCGCGTGACCGGCAAGGGCAATAAAACCCGTCTTGTGCCACTAGGTGGGCCCGCCCGCGAGGCGATACGGAAATACTTGGAATGCGAACGTCCGGAGCTGGTGAAATCAAAATCCGGCGCCGAAATTTTTCTATCGATCCGAGGAAAAAAGCTAACACCTCCGCGCATTCGGCAACTCATCACTCAATACGCGGCGCGCGCTGGCATTGAAACGCATGTTTACCCCCACCTGATGCGCCATAGTTTTGCCACGCATCTGCTCGGCGGGGGCGCTGATCTGAGGATCATCCAGGAACTTCTCGGCCACTCGGACATTTCGACAACGCAGATCTACACGCATGTCGAAAAAAGCGGCCTGAAAGCGGTGATCAAAAAATTCCATCCCCGCGCGTGACGCTGAAGTCGGGTTTTTAAACAGAATTTACTAAATTTCTAAATTATCAGCAGAGGCTTTTATGGAGAGGACGGAAAAGCTTTAGTCCGTTTCAAACTTTTCATCCCAGCTTTTCTCGATTCCACATCGGTTCTGTTAATTTTAATTGATTCGCTTCCGCTCACCCTACGGGCTGCTACCAGCAGTCTTTCTCCGCTCCGATTCTGTCAAAACTTTCTGAAACCGCTTTGTCATTGAATCCATGCGCCCTGTCGAAGCAGCATGGGAGAATGCTCATTGATACTCACGCCCATCTGGATTACCCGGATTTTGAAAACGATCTTCCCGGCATTATAGAATCCGCGCGGCAAGCGGGCGTGGATCGAATTATCACGATTGGAACAGGAGTAGAGAGCAGTCGGCGGGCTGTGGCATTGGCGGAACGCTATGAGAATATTTACGCCGTGATTGGCCTGCATCCCACGAATGTTGATGAGGCTGAGAGCGGCTGGATCGAGGAACTCCGCAAGCTTGCCGCGCATCCAAAAGTCGCGGCTATTGGAGAAACAGGGATGGACTACCATCACCTCCCCTCGGAGAAACTTTCATCCACCGCAGGCATCAGTGCGCTCCAAGCGGAGACGGCGGCGGATACCGAAGCGGCCATTGTGGATGGGGCTTATAAAGCGGCACAGGCCGAAGCCTTCGCTGCGCAACTGGAGCTAGCCATGGAATTCGGATTGAACGTTGTGATCCATCAGCGCAGCGCCTGGGATGACACGTTAGACATTCTGAAGCCCTATACCGGCAAGCTGCGCGGCGTTTTTCATTGTTTTGGAAATACCCTCGAGCAGGCGCAGGATCTTCTCGAACTCGGGCATTTGGTTTCCTTCACCGGTATTGTCACTTTCAAAAATGCAGCCCTTGTTCGGGATGTTGTTGCTGCCTTGCCGCTGGATCGTTTCATGGTTGAAACCGACTGTCCTTATTTGGCACCCGTGCCGCATCGGGGAAAGCGCTGCGAACCCGCTTACACACGGCTTGTGGCTGAAAAGATCGCCGAGGTCCGCAATTGCTCGATTGGGGAAATCGCTATGGCAACGACCAAAACCGCTGAAAGTTTCTTTCGTCTGCAATAGGGTGTGGGATGACTTTTCAATCGCCTTCTATCTCCATGAGTCATTTTTTACGTTCTACAATTTACCTGCTTGTTCTGCTGAGCGTTTGTTCATCGGTTCGCGGAGCCGAACCCTCTGCAGAAGAAATCATCTACGCCGCGCGATTGAACCCCATGGGCAGCGAAATCACTCTCAATGCGCAACTGCGCGCAGGATCGGTGAAAGTTCCATTTGTCATCGCAGTAAAAAATGGTTCGGTCCGCTACGAATTCAGCGAACCAGATCAATTCATAACCCTGCGCTTGGGCGAGGAGGAATCGACGTTGGATGAAAAGCGCAGCGGCAACACGGTCAGCGTGCCGGTCTCGCGCTACGATGATTCGGTGCGCGGCGGCCTGATCACCTATGAGGACCTCGCGTTAAAATTTCTGTATTGGAAAAAGCCCCGCCTGCTCGACGAAGAAATGGTTCGCTCCCGCAGAGCCTGGAAAATTGAGATATCAGCCCCTCGCGGAAGTTCTCAATATGGAGCGGTGCGTGTCTGGATTGATAAAGAATCCGCTGCCCTTCTTCGCATCGAGGGATACGATAAAAATGGAATTCTTGCGAAACGCTTAGAGGTCGTATCAGCGCAGAAGATCGATGGTCAGTGGATGCTCAAACAAATGCGCGTGGAGCGGATTGATCCCGATTCACGTAAAACCACTGGCATTACTTACCTCGAAGTTCTGGGAGCCAAGTAAGCGAAATAGATTTTTGACAAAATTAACGGAATGATTTGCAGGCCATCACAAGGGCCATGCATTTTTCGATTCTGTTAATTCTGGCCCTACAGAGTCTCTGGCGCATTCAGGAGTTCATTGATCCGCTGGAGCAATCGACCAGCGGCGCCGCCGTCCATGACGCGGTGATCAAAACTCAGAGTGAACTGCGCTTCGACAACGGGCACAAATTCCTCAAGCGCACTGTTCCAGAATGGCACGGTCTTTCCTGCGCCCATGCCTAAAAGAACGGTTTGCTCGGGGAGCGGAATTGGCGTGGCCAGAGTGAGGCCAAAGGTTCCATAGTTTGTAATTGTGGCGATGGAACCGCCAGTATCGGCCGCAGGCAAACGACGCTGACGAGCGAGATCCACCAGACGGTTGTAACGCATCACCAAGTCATTCAACGGAAATTGATCGGCATTGCGGATGACAGGAACAAGAACGCCATCCTCTGCTTCCACAGCGAAACCAATATCCACAGAAGGCGGGTGAACGATGCTATCACCAATCAAACGCCCAGCAGGAGCGCTATTCTCGCCGAGAGCGATCGCCAAGGCACGCAGGGCATAGAGAGCCGGACCGGGCTTTGCGGGGTGGGTTTTGCGGTGCGCGAGCAGTTTGTCCAACTGAACAGGCATGACTACCGTGGCCAGCGGGCGCGTCCAACTGCGGATCATGGCATCAGCCACTGCCTTCCTCATTGGAGAAGCTGGAGTGATTTTATTATTCTCGATGCTGCCCATGAAGCGCTCGAGATCTTCGATCGTCACACGCCCTCCTGCGCCACTGCCTGGAATGCCTGCGAGATCCGCTGCGCGCAGGCCAAGCTCGGCCATGCGGGCTTTCATTCGCGGCGACAGGTAGCTTACGCCTCCCGCGTGGGCTGGAACAGGAAGTCCACCTTGAACGGTGGGCTCGACATTTTGAGGGGCTGATGGTGACTCAGTGCGTTTTTTCTCAACCTTGCGCTTGGGTTTTTCCTCTTCGTCAATTCCGAGGCGGGCGGCTTCTTCGGATGAAATTTCAATGTGTCCCAATGTCGCTCCCACGGGATAACTCACACCCGGTTCGGCGAGAATTTGATGTAGAACTCCCGTGCAAGACGCGGTAACTGCCATGACGGCTTTGTTGGTCTCAACCTCCATCAAATCGATATCCGCTTGAATGGTTTCCCCTTCCTTTTGAAGGATTCGGATGATGGTCGCTTCGGCGATAGACTCACCGAGTTGAGGCATGAGAATTGGAACAAGGGCCATGGTGGATCAGGTTTGAAGGAGACGCCGGGCGGCGGCAGCTATTGTTGAAGCGGTTGGACGGTGAACGGACCAGAGATCGGGATGGTAGGGAACCGGCGTGTCTTTTGCATTCACGCGCATCGGAGCAACATCGAGCAGGCCGAATCCTTCCGCAGAAACACGAGCAATGACTTCGGAGGTGACGCCACCCCAAGGCCATTCCTCGCTAACGCAGAGAAGACGGCCCGTGCGCGCCACCGATGCTAAGATCGTATCGGTATCGAGCGGCTTGACGCTTCGAAGGTCGACAATTTCGAGTTCAAATCCATCAGCTGCGAGTTCCGTGGCAGCGGCCAGCGATTCATGAAGCATGGCTCCATGGGTTACGATTGTGGCATCACGCCCCGGCCGCGCCAGACGCGCCTTGCCGATCGGCAGGGACTTTTCAGGAAGCGCTTCGGCTTTGAGGTGATTGTAGAGAAACTTATGTTCGCAGAATACCACCGGGTCATCGATGTTCACCGATTCGAGCAACATCGAATAGGCGTCCTCCACGGTCGCTGGAGTCACCACAACAAGGCCTGGATAGTGGGCATAGAGCGCCTCCATACTCTGACTGTGGAATGGCCCGCCGCCCGCTGTTCCGCCTGAAGGCAAGCGCACAACAATTGGGCATGGCACGCCGGTGCGGTAGTAAAGGGTAGCTGCGTGATTGACGATTTGGTTGAGGCCGCAGGTCGAAAAATCGGCGAACTGCATTTCGACAATCGGGCGCATGCCCTCGATCGCTGCACCGATCGCCATTCCCACAATCGCATCCTCACTGATTGGCGCATCGAAAACACGGCCTGGAAATTCCTCAGCGAGATTCTTTGTCGCTTTGAATGCTCCACCAAAACTTCCGATGTCCTGGCCATACAGGAAAACCCTCGGGTCATTGGCGAGCGCCTTTTGTTGTGCGAGGCGGATGGCTTCGAGATAGGTAATCATGCGGCGGAAAATTGCTCACGGTATTCCACTCGGGAGAGAGCGGCCCAATCATCTTCGGCGGGATCCGGCGTTGGTTCGCGCCGCACGCGATCGGATGTGGAATTAACTTCCTCTTCGGTCTGATTTCGCCAATTGGCCAAATCTTCAGCAGTCGCCCAACCTTCCGAGACGATGTGCTTTTCGGCGAGTGTCAGGCAGTCCTCACCCACTGGCGAATTTTTGAGTTTGGGGTCC
Organism: Verrucomicrobiia bacterium; assembly: GCA_040378625.1. GTDB lineage: Bacteria > Verrucomicrobiota > Verrucomicrobiia > Chthoniobacterales > Terrimicrobiaceae > UBA967. Next base: position 6,615 of record JBEIMO010000012.1, read on the forward strand.
ACGTATTGACCGTTGTCATGTTCGCCATGGCCAACGAGGCGCAACAAATTCGCCACGACCAATTGGGGTCCCCCGCCCTCGCGGGCCGCATGGACTGCGCGGCGCAAGGTTTCCATGCAATCAAGAAGATTTGTTCCATCGGCCTTGTGACCGGCCACGCCATATCCCGCCGCCTTGTCGAGAAGATCGGCGCAGGCGTATTGGCGGGAATTCGGCGTGGAGTAGGCATACTGGTTGTTTGCCACAACCACGATGAGAGGAAGTTTTTCCACGGCGGCAGCGTTGAGTCCCTCGTGAAACGCTCCAGTCGATGTGCCTCCGTCGCCAATGCAAGTTGCGCCTACAACCCCGCGCTCGCCACTGAGCCGGCGCGCAAGGAGACCGCCTGCAACAGCTGGAAGCATCGCTCCCAAGTGGCTGATCATCGCGTAATAGCCATCACGCGGACGGCCACGGTGAATATTTCCATCCCGCCCACGCATCGAGCCAAGCTGAGAGCCAAGGTAGGTGCGAAGGGTATCTAAAACGGTATCGCCAAATGCGAGGCGTCCAGCTTGATCGCGAATAAGCGGAGCAAAAATATCTCCACGGTGGAGATGAATGCCCACCGAAACGCTTAACGCCTCCTGACCACGGCCAAGAAATACACCGCCCTTGATCATTCCTGCGCGATAGAGGCTCGCAAGTTTCTCTTCAAGCACTCGGGCCGTGAGCATCACTCGATAGGCCTTAATGTAATCGGTCTGTGTGACAGCGGCGCTTGTCTTTGACATTATGCCCTCATTTATACGGGGAATTTACCCCATCCTGCAAAACATTCGTTGATGAAATTGTTGCCATGAAGACTGGCGGCGGCGGGTCCGGAGGCCACACCCTACCCAATGCGGATCGGGACCCTTATTTATTTCGCAGGCTGTGGAACTCGTAGCTATCAACCAAGGCGAGCCAACTGGCTTCAATGATGTTGTCAGACACGCCAACCGTGCCCCAGCTATTGTGGCCATCGGTTGAGACAATCAACACGCGAGTGCGGGCGGCTGTTCCACGGGTTCCGTCAATGATGCGCACTTTGTAATCCGTGAGGCGGACCGTATCGATCCAAGAGTAGAAAGGCTTGAGCGCCTTGCGCAATGCGGCATCCAAGGCGTTCACGGGACCATCCCCCTCCTCCACGGTGTATTCTGGCACGCCGTCGACTTGCAATTTAACGGTCGCCTCGCAGGTGGTGAATTGGTGGTCCGCTGATTGACGGAAAGAACAATGGTATTCCTTGAGATCAAACAAAGATTTGTGCTGACCAAGCGTGCGTCGGATGAGAAGGCCAAATGAGGCGTCAGCCGCTTCAAACTCGTAGCCGAGAGCCTCGGATTCCTTGACCTTTTTCAGGATCGAAGCAACTTCCGGCGCGCCTTTTTGGAACGAAAATCCGAGCTCTGATGCCTTTGCGAGGATGTTGCTCTGACCTGACATATCCGAGACCAAGATCGTCTGGGAATTTCCAACCAATGTCGGATCCATGTGCTCGTAGCTGCGCGAAATTTTTTGCACCGCATGAACGTGAAGTCCGCCCTTGTGGGTGAACGCGGCCGAGCCCACATACGGCGCACGGATGTCCTGAGGCACGTTCGCGAGTTCATCAACAAAACGGGAAACCTCGCGGAGCTGCGTCAGATCAGGCACACAGGGCAGGCCCATCTTCGCCTGCAATGTTGGGATCGCTGTGGTGAGGTTGCAATTTCCCACGCGTTCGCCGTAGCCATTGATCGTGCCCTGGATTTGGCTCGCGCCCGCACGAATCGCAGCCAACGCATTCGCTACGCCGAGCCCGCAATCGTTGTGCGTATGGATGCCAATCGGACATTTCAAATCCGCAATGACCTCGCCGGTGATGCGGCCGATTTCCTCAGGCAGTGATCCGCCATTCGTATCGCAAAGCACGAGCACGTCAGCACCCGCATCCCGAGCGGCGCGGAGAGTTTTCAGCGAGTATTCGGGATTGTCTTTGTAGCTGTCGAAAAAATGTTCGGCATCATAGAACACTTCGCGGCCATTTTTTTTGAGATAGGCTACCGTATCGGCGATCATGCCCAAGTTCTCTTCCGCCGTGACGTTTAGAACTTCCGTTACATGGAGAAGCCAGGTCTTACCGACAATGGTCACAACCGGCGTTTGCGCTTCGAGAAGAACCCGCACCTGCGCATCCGCCTCCACCGCGATTCCGCCACGGCGCGTGCTGCCGAATGCCGTGATGCGTGCGTTTTTCCAAGTCAGCTTCGCCGCCTCTGCAAAGAATGCGGCATCGCGCGGGTTCGATCCCGGCCATCCCCCCTCAATGAAATCCACACCAAAAGCATCAAGCCTCTGGGCCACGCGAATTTTATCGAGAACGGAAAATGAAATGCCCGTCCCCTGCGTGCCATCGCGCAATGTGGTATCATAGATCGTCACCGGTTTCATAAGAGCCAAAGATGCTACGCCGAGCCGCGCTCGGGATCAAGCGGCTTGGTGAAATGCTCTGTAAACCTCCCGCGAAGGCGCGAAGCCGCGAAGAGAAGAAGAAGGAAAAGAAAGTTAAGCGGAAGTTCCACTCCCCAGATTGCTCTGAACAGGCGTTGGCGTAACTTGAGGCGTTGGTGTTGGCCGTGGTGGAGGTTGGGGGGCTGCGGGGATAGGCGGAGGCAATTGGATGGTGTTTGCCGCCTTGGCGGGAGCGGCTTCGCTTGCTTGTCCTTCATCGCCGGCTTGTCCCGGTGACTTTTCGGGAGCCATTTGTGCGCCGAGACTTGAATCTGCGGCGATGACGGCTGCTTTTTTCTCGGAAACTACGTTGGTGATTGTCACGAGCAGGGTGACTCGTTCGGCACTCATTTGCGTCGTGTTTACGCTCACCACCTTAACTTCACCTTGCTTCGGCACACTGGCTTCCATAGCCAGCGAGAATCCCGGTTGGATTTGAACCGTCTTGGTTCCTTGGGAATCGCCGAACGAGACGGCGCCTTCGGGGACGTCGATCGAGGCTTTAAACTGAGTTGGCTTGGCGCCTCCACGGCGAGCGCCAGGGCCGCCGACGGGAGTGATGGTGATGCGGAAAATTGTTCCACGAATACCCGCCACGCCTACTGGGGTGGTGATTTCGAGCTTGGATTGGGGGTTCTGTTTTTCGGATTTACCGACCATCGTGCCATATTCGAGATTCAATTTGGCATCGGAGGATTTGAGGACAGTTTTTAACGCGCTTGATGTGCCGTCTGTTTTTTCCAGATCGGCCAGAAATGCCCGGTCGTCCTTCTTATCGGTTTTTTTAGCATCCGCTGGTTGAGCAGGTTCGGAAACTGTTTCAAAAATCTGGGAAAAATCTTCGATGGTGAATCGGGAGTTTTCCTGAAGTTGGATCACGACGCCGTTGGAGAGAGCAAAATCAATGCGTCCACCAGCCCCGACATCCAATGTCGCGCCGACTGGAATTTTCTCGCCTTTTTTAATGTCTTTTCCCTCCGTGGCTCCCTTTTCGAAAACCTGCACCTTGCCAGTGACATCGACGACAACGGTTGTGCCTGGCTTGGTAGATTCAGGCGCCTTCGGTGCCTCCGCGGGTTTCGTTGCTGGTGAAGCAGGAGTCTTTTTGGATTCGGCAGGCTTGGGTGTTTGAGCAAAAACCGAGGTCGAAAAAGTGCAGACCACAAGGAACAGGAGGCGCAGCGCATGACCTCCAATGGTGTTAAATTTCGTCATAGCAGATCGGGGATTTTGAAAAATCTAAACCCGACACCCGCCCGCCGCAACCTTAAATCCACTACTCCAATATCCTAATTCCAGCAGAATGAGTCTCAGAGAAGAAAAAAGCTTTAAAAGAACGGACTCTGTTTTGAGCAACATCCAACCTCCCATAAACCATTCCTGTGAATCCTGATAATCCTGTCAAAATCCGTGTGCGGGATTAAGTGGTTAACAGCAGGTATTCCCGCCACAACCGCAGGAGCCTGATGAATTGGACTCGGTGTCAGGAAGAGATTCTGTTGAAGGATCGATTTGAATTGTTTCGAGGGTGATTTGCTGGAGCGCGAATTGCTCTCGGGCCTGCTGGAGAAGCCCAAGCGACAATGGATCCGGCTGATACCGGGTGCGCAACTGGATTTCGACAGGTTTATCGCGGTATTGCGGAAATGACTCACCCATCTCGCCATCAAGGATGAAGGATGCGTAGGCATTGAGTTTTTCCTGAAGTTGGAAAATCTGCTGCTCATCGCTATTCCACTGCCGCGTTTCATACATGGCAAGAACGAGAATATCGCGGCGACTATCGTAGGCGAAGGCATCAAGAACACCGGGATGCGCGATACCCATGGGACGTTGTGTGGCGGAAGTGGACATGAAGAGATTAGACAGGATTTACAGGATTTTTTGGATTTACAGGATGGGATTCTAACCTTTGGGAACTGCTCTAAACGGAAATTTTTTAACCCTTTTCTTCTCTGTGCCCTCTGTGTGCTCTGTGGTCAATTTAAGCAATTTTGGGGAACCACTGGTAGAGCATGAAATAAACCAGCACGCCGGTGACGGAGACGTAGAGCCAGAGAGGAAATGTCCAGCGGGCCCAGGCGCGGTGCCGTTCGAAGCGGGCGCGGATGGCGTGGTTCATTGTAATTAAAATCAATGGCACAATCGCGATGGCCAGAATGATGTGGGATATCAACATCCCGTAATAGAATGTGCGCATCAGGCCTTCGCCGCCGAATGGCGTATGCACGCCACGAACGAGGATTTTGTGGAGCACGTAGGTGATCAGAAAAACACAGGAAACAAAAAATGCACCCAGCATGCAAAAGCGATGCGCGGTTTTGTTTTCGTTTTTGATAAACAGAAATCCGGCGATCAACAGGATCGTCGCAATGGAATTGAGTCCGGCATTTAGAGCCGGGAGATCGGAAACGCTCATAAATTCTTGTTTTGGCTATCGAGCCGCTGGCAAGTGCGTGTAATGTAAATCACCATTGTGCCGACCACCGCAAAGACAACGGTGAGCATGCAAAGAACTCCCCACGAGAGAGCGATTCCAGCCAAGACGGTTTGAGGTTCGTCGATATTACCAACACCGGGTTCACGGCAACCCACGCAGGCGAGAACCGTTGGCATTTGAACCAAGAGACAAAAAATCAAAAGTGCAAGAACACGTTTCATCTGGAAGCAGTTTCGCGGATCAGATCGCCAATGTCCACCATGAGCTTTTGCACGACTTCGGGATCCGTGCCTTCACGGTATCCGCGCAGCCATCCATTACCATCCACCAAAACAATGCGGGTCGAGTGCGCCGGCGTGCCGTCGGGTTCTTTGGCAAGTGGTTGGAGCATTCCCTTCACAACGATATTTTCGACATCCTCCTTGGATCCGGTGAGGAATCTCCACATCGCGGGATTGGCTCCCATTTGCTTCGCAAATTCGTTCAACACAGCCGGGGTGTCGTATTCAGGATCGACAGTGAATGAGATCAACTGCACCTCGCCACGGGTCTTTTTGAGTGTTTTGCTGATCTCCGACATCCGCAGCGTGGTGACCGGGCATGGGCCTTTGCAGCGGGTGAAGATGAAATTGGCCACCCAGATTTTTCCCTTCAGATCTTCGAGGGTTACGGATCGACCCTCCTGATCGGTGAGGCGAAATGGAGGAACCTCGGCGATTTTTTGAAGATGCTCGGGGACCGTATGCGGCCTGATCGATTTGAGGTTCGCATAGGCGAACGCAATGACCATGGTGGCGGCGATAAATGCCACCGCCCAACCAAGTCTTGGAATAGACGGGCGCCCTTCGGCGTCAGACATAATAGAGGAGCGTGAGAACGCAGATCCAGACAACGTCCACGAAGTGCCAGTAAAGAGCGACGTTCGCGAGGGCGACATGACGCTGTGGAGTGAAGCACCGGGTGAACGCCTGACGCAGGAAGCACCAGAGGATGAGGGCCACACCGATTGCAACGTGCAAGCCGTGGAAGCCGGTAATCACAAAGAAGCTCGATCCATAGACGCCGCCAGTGTTGAACCAGAGACCTTCATGGTAGAGGTGCGCCCATTCGTAGCATTGGATTCCTACAAACAGCGAACCCAGAAGAATGGTGATGAAAAGCCAAGTGAGGCCGGATTTTCCTTTGTTCACAGCCCCTTCGGCGAAGTGAAACGTGAAGCTGCTCGCGATAAGGAACACCGTGTTGATCGAGGTCAGGAAAACAGGGAGGTTGGCAATATCCTTGCTCGGCGGCCAAGCGTAGCCCGACTGCCAAGGGAAACCATTTTCCGCCAAACGGAGAACGACATATCCGCCAAGAAGTCCTGCGAAGAGCATTCCTTCGGAGATAAGGAACATGATCATTCCGAATTTACAGGTCGCTGGCGGTGCGCCGTGATGTTCTTGCGAGTCGTGAGTTAGGGCTGCGGTGGACATAGTTTGTTTTGTTTTTAAAATTGTTCAGGGCGCAATGAGCGGCCCGCGAATGTTCATGAGTATCAGAACAAGTGCGCAGAGTGAAATAGCAAAAAGCCAAAGAAATGCCATCACTCGCCAATTGGATGTTCGTATATTTTTTTTCATCGTTTGGTGGCAACAAGAAGCCCCAGGAGAACGGGCAGGTAAATAATCGAGGCGAAGAACAGGTTGCGGGCGGAAGCGCGGTCCCGGCGTTTGATGAAAAGAACTGCAAACGCGCTGAAAGCCAATCCCAGAGCCAGCGCGCCAAAGAAGTAGAACGGCGAGTTGAATCCGATAAGCCCTGGCATGAGCGTGATGAGAAGCAGGCAGATCGAGTAAAGAAGCGCCTGGCGCGAGGTCGCTCCGCCATCAGGGTCGTTCGCGGTAAGCATCACACAACCGCCGTTGGCATAGTCATCCTTATACATCCAAGCGATGGCGAGAAAGTGGGGCATTTGCCAAAACCAAAGAATGGCAAAAAGCAGACACCCTTCGAGTTCGTAGTGCCCGCGAGCAGCCATCCAGCCAATAAGCGGTGGCAAGGCCCCCGGCACGGCCCCAACAAGGGTGTTCAACGAACTGATGCGCTTCATCGGGGTGTAAACGAGGATGTAAATCGCGATCGTTGCAAACGCGAGGAAAGCGGCAGACCAATTCGTGAAGAGGGCAAGGAGAGCGATTCCAAAGAGCGAAAAAAACAATCCAAAGAGCAAGGCATCCTGCGGCGACATCCGCTTGGCGGGCAGCGGACGGTCGCTTGTGCGCTTCATGTTGGCATCGACATCACGCTCCCACCATTGATTCAGTGCGGCAGCGCCACCCGCGCAGAGCGCTGTGCCAATGAGTGTCGCGCCAAGCAAAACCCAATCGAACGGCCCGCGCCATCCGAGCAGAAAACCGACCAGCGTTGTGATGAGGACAAGCAAGGAAAGACGGGCTTTGACGAGAACAAGCACGTCATCGAGCAACCCGGCTTTGCGGGAATCTGTCGCTGCGGCGGCGGACTTCATGCGGTGCGTGAAAATTTGTCAGACACCGCCTGATCGGGAATCACAAACCGACCGGTGTCGACCCCGCGATGCAAACGAAAACTGAGGAGCACACCGACGAAGAGGGACAAAGCGCCGAGTGCCATGTGGAATGTTGCCACATCGGCCGCCTTGTTGGACCAAATCGTCCAGGCCCCAAGAGCAACTTGCGCAAAAATCATGATCAACCAAACGCCGCACCAGAAGGCCGCTGGACGCGCCAGAGTGTGCGTGAACGCCCGGTAGGCCGCCGCGCAAACCGCGAGGAAAATCAAAACAGCCACACCACGGTGCGCCATTTGAACCCAGATTTGAAACGCGCTCGTGGGCACTTTGTCGTCGCCCACACGCTGGGCATTAATGGCTTCGACCGCCTGCGAGGATGTGTCAGGCAGGATTTTTCCATAGGCCAACGGAAAGTCCGGGATCGCCAAGCCGGCATGCTCGTGACGCATGGTTGCACCGAGTCCGAGTTGCAGGAAAATCAAGACCGTCGATGCCATGACGAGGTTTTTGAGTCTCGAGTCCGGCAAGAAGACATCCCATTTCCCTCGGAGAAATTGCGGACTTGTGACCACCGCGATGATCCCCAGCAAACAAAAGAACGACTGAGCCAGCATCGCGTGGAAGATGCCGATTTCATCTTTATAGAGTGACACGCGCAGACCGCCAAGGAGACCTTGAAAACAAACGACAACGAAGGCAATGAAGCCGAGATTTTTTACCCAGCGGCGCGTCTCCACCGATAACAACCACACGGCAAGAATCATGGTCATCAATCCCACTCCGGAGGCAATCAGGCGATGGGAATGCTCGTAAAAAATCCCACCAACCCAACCGGAAATCGGGAAGAGAAACATGTTGTAGCCATAGGTGGTCGGCCAATCAGGCACTGACATTCCCACGCCTTTGGAGGTTACGATTCCCCCGCTGCATAGAAGAATGAACGTGACTGCCAGCGTGAGAAGCGTCCACGCATGCACCGCCGCACGACGCAGACTCACGGATGAATTTTCGCCATCCATGTGCCGTGCACTCAATGCGACTCGAGGCGCGCGGTTGCGGGGGCTTTTTCTGTTTGAGGCAGGTAATCTTTCTCAATGCCCGGCACGCTGTATTCGTATGGGCCATGGTAAACAACCGGCGTTGTCGGGAAGTTGCCGTGACCGGGAGGCGAGGCAACCGTCCACTCGAGCGTGTTGGCGTTCCATGGATTGTTTGGCGCCTTTTTGCCGTAGAGAAGGCTCCAAACAATGTTCCAGATGAACACAAAGGTCGTGAGCCCCAACCCAATCGCGCCGATGGTGCAAAGTTGGTTCAGCGGTTGAAGTTGGCGGAGGTGGTCATAGACCGTTGGATCCGCGATCCGGCGCATCATTCCACCGAGGCCGAGGTTGTGCATCGGGAAGAAGGTGAGGTTGAAGAAAAACAGCGTAAGGAAGAAGTGCCACTTGCCGAGGCGCTCGTCCAACATACGGCCGAACATTTTCGGGAACCAGAAATAGAGCGCACCGAAAATCGCGAAGATACTTCCACCGAAAAGAACGTAGTGAAAGTGCGCGACGATGAAATAAGTGTGGTGAACAAAGAGGTCCACCGGCGTTGAGGCCATAAAAATTCCACTCAGACCGCCAATGACGAACATTGAGACGAAGGCCAAGGCGAAACACATCGCTGTGGTGAACTCGATCGACCCACGCCAGATGGTGCCCATCCAGTTGAAAGTTTTAATGGCCGAAGGAACGGCAATGACCATGGTCGAGACCGAGAAGGCCGCGCTCAAGGTAAGATTCATGCCGCTGACAAACATGTGGTGACCCCAAACGATAAATCCAAGGAATCCGATCGCCACCATTGCATAGACCATTGCCTTGTAACCAAAGATCGGCTTGCGGGAATGGACAGCCAGAATTTCCGAGGTGAGACCCATTGCGGGCAGGATCATGATGTAAACTTCAGGATGACCGAAGAACCAGAAGAGATGCTGCCAGAGGAGCGGTTGCCCGCCACCTGCCGGTGAGAAGAAGCTGGTTCCGAGGTTGAGGTCGGCGAAAAGCATTGCGGCGGCTGCGGAAAGAACCGGAACGGCCAAGATGAGGAGGATCGCTGTGATGAAGAGCGACCACACAGGAAGCGGCATGCGGAACATCGACATTCCGGGGGCACGCATGTTGACCACGGTGGTGATGTAGTTAGTGGCACCGGCGATCGACGAAAGACCGTTGATGAAAAGCGCCGCTCCCCAGAGGCTCTGGCCAAGCGGAGTGCCATTGTAAGCGGCCACGGAACTCAGCGGGGCATATCCGGTCCAGCCAGTGCCAGGAGCACCACCGGGAGCAAAAAAGGCCGCCAAGAGGATGAAACCGGAAAGAACATAAAGCCAGTAGCTCAACTCATTCAACAAAGGAAACGCCATATCGCCCGCGCCGATCTGAAGCGGTATGAGGTAGTTTCCGAATGCTCCGATGAGCAACGGCATGACGACAAAGAAAACCATGACCGTTGCATGCATTGTAACGAGCATGTTGTAACCGCCGGGAATGATCGAACCGTCCACAGCGAGAGTGGATGGGAGCAAGTGGCCGATAAATGGAACCACCGCGCCCGGGAAGCCAAGCTGCCAGCGAACGCCGAGAGCGAGTGCGCCTCCGAGGAAGAGGAAGGCCAGCGCGGTCCAGAGATACTGGAGGCCAATCATCTTGTGGTCGTATGTCCAAAGATATTTATGGAAGAAGCCGACCTCGTGATGGTCGTTGTGCCCGTGGGTTTCCGATACAGGTGTGTCTGCTGTGGTAGCTGTCATTTGAAAGAGTGGAGGTTTAAATTTCCGCGCACACTAAAAATTAAATTTTCCCGTCTGAACATAAAAATTTCTCATCAAAGCAAAATTGCCTCTCATATCAAACGCGTGAAAACGCGTCAGGGATGCCATCAAAATCTGGATCAAAGCCGCGCAAACTCGCGCAGAAGCGCCTTGTTCAGCTGGATGCCGGTGAGGAAATTTGCCACGGGAAAATTTTCATTCGGCGAGTGGGCACGGCAATCCGGCGAGGCCAATGCCAGCAACAAGGCGGGATGACCAAGGATTCTTTGGAGATCGGTGACAATCGGAATTGACCCTCCCTCGCGGGTAAGCGCGGGGGCACGCCCGAATACCTCTTCAAGCGCACGGCGGGCCGCAAGCCCATGGGGCGCGTTCGGATCAAGCGCGAACGGCTCACCACCATGACCGTTTAAAATTTCCAGTCGGATCCCTGCAGATCGGTGCTTTTCAAAATGAGCGGCAGCCATGGCAAGGATGCGATCGGGATTTTGATTTGCCACAAGACGGAAGGAAACTTTGAAAAATGCCTCAGCGGGAAGAACGGTTTTACTCCCCTCGCCTTGGTATCCTCCGCCGATGCCATTGATTTCGGCGGTCGGCCGCGCGCCGATTTGCTCGACAGCCGAATAGCCGGCTTCGCCGAAAAGCTCGGTCACGCCAGCCTGTGCGGCAATGTCGGCATCGGTCAGCGGTGACTCTGCCGCAGCCTTGCGCTCCCAATCTGCCATCGGTTGCACGTCATCATAAAACCCCTCGATCGCCACCCGACCATCGGGCCCGTGAAGACTGGCAATCAAGCGGGCGGCGGCCGTGGCAGGATTTGCAACAGCTCCCCCGTAGATTCCAGAATGCAAATCGTGGGATGGTCCGTGAACACGCACTTCCATCGTGGCAATGCCGCGCAGGGCGTAGGCGAGCGTCGGATAACCATCAGCGGCCATGCCGGTATCGGAAATTGCAATGGCGTCACACGCGAGTTCGGCACGGTTTTTTTCTAAAAATCCCGCGAGATGCTTGCTGCCGACCTCTTCTTCTCCCTCGATGAGAAAAATGACGTTCACCGGAAGCGGACCTTCCTGCAACGCCTCAGCGACACCGAGAATGTGGGCGAGGATTTGACCCTTATTGTCACTTGCACCGCGCCCATAAACGCGACCGTCGCGGATTTGAGGGTCAAATGGCGGGGTCGTCCACAACTCCAATGGCTCGGGCGGTTGCACATCATAGTGACCGTAAATGAGGACGGTTTTTTTGGCAGGATCGGGGGGCGTTTTTCCAATGACAATCGGATGGCCCGGCGTTGGCTCGGCTCGGGCATCAAGACCAATGGACTGCAGTTTCGCCACGAGCCATTTTGCACAGGTCATCATATCCGCCTGATGGCTGGTTTGAGCAGAAACACTGGGAATCCGCACAAATTCAAGAAGTTCGTTAACTCGTGGATCATTCATATAAAAACGCAATATATTGTGGTGTTTGGGAATTTTGCGCCCTTGATGTTGTATTTTTTTCTTGCGCGGAAAAGGGCGGGATTTACGCTTCGCCACACCTTTTACCCGAGTTCCCATGTATCTGCAATCTCTGGAAATTATCGGCTTCAAATCCTTCGCCGCAAAAACCGTCCTGAATTTTCACAGGGGGGTTACTGCTGTCGTGGGGCCGAATGGTTGCGGAAAATCCAACGTTCTCGACTCAATGCGTTGGGTGCTGGGCGAGCAGTCAGCCAAAGCACTTCGTGGCGGCGAGATGGCGGACGTTATTTTCAGTGGCACAGACAGCCGCCCCCCGCTGGGAATGGCGGAGGTGTCGATGACCTTTGCGGAATGCGAAAAGGAATTGGGCACCGAATGGAACGAAGTGCGCATCACACGCCGGGTGTATCGCGATGGCAAGAGTGAGTATTTTTTAAATAAAACCCCCTGCCGCCTGCGCGACATCCACCAACTGTTCATGGATACCGGCATCGGCCGGAGCGCGTATTCGATCATGGAACAGGGCAAGATCGACCAGATCTTGAGCAACCGCCCGGAGGACCGGCGCGCGATTTTTGAAGAGGCTGCCGGCATTACAAAATTCAAGGCCCAAAAGAAGGAAGCCCTCCGCAAACTGGAATACACCGAGTCGAACCTGATTCGCGTGCAGGACATCATCAAGGAAGTCAAACGCCAGATCGGCTCGCTGCAACGTCAGGCCGCCAAGGCGCGCCGCTACCAGTCGATTCTCCAGGATTTGCGGATTTTCGACACGCACATTTCCCACAACAACTATCGCAATTACTCGACCGAGCTCGAATCTCTGCGCGCCCGATTGGGCGACGGCGAAGAAACGCGCCAGATGCTGGAAGTCGAGATCGCCCAACAAGAGGCGGAACTCGCAGAATACCGCCAACGCCTCCAAGAAATGGAAGCCGAGGCCGGCATGGTTCGCGACGGCATGCAGACGCTGCGCAACAGGATTTTCTCAGCCGAAAACAGAATCCAAACGAACCACGAACGCAGCGCGGAAGCGAATTCGCTGATCGATCGCCATCGCTCGGACATCAGTCAAGCGGAGGAAAAAATCCGCATCCAACAGGAACAAATCGAGCAAACTGATTTACTGTTGAGCCAAATGATGGAAAGCCTGCGCACCCATCAAGAAACTCTCGACGAGCATACCGCGAGGCTTTCTGGGGTTCGCGAGGAACGCATCACTGTGGAGCGCGAACTCTCGGCCCATGGCGCTGAACTTTCGCGTCAGGAAGCGCGCCTGAACTCGCTCCGGGGAGAAATCGCCGCCGCAACCAACCGCCGCGAATCGGGAGAAACACGACTCCATTTGCTCCAAAGCGAGATTGATACCATCACGCGAAACGCCGCAGAATTTACCGACCATCTGAATGAAATCAACCGCCGCCGGGATGCCGCCCAACTGGGCCTTGAGCATTCCCAAGCGGAGGTCGCCGCCTCTCTGGCAGACTACGAACTGGCAGAAAGCGATCGCCAAAATGCCGATGCGGTTCTCAATGCCGCCGGCAAAGAAGCGACCGGTATCGAATCTCGCTTAGAGATCCTCCGCCAACTTCAAGAACAGGGCGAGGGACTCAATGAAGGCACACAATCGGTGCTGCGTGGGCTCGATTATCCCGACTTTTTCCAAACCGCGCTTCTGGGAACTCTCGCTGAGCACATTCAAGTCGAAGAACGCTTCATTCCCGCTGTGGAAGCGGCCCTCGGCACCGCATTGCAGGCTGTTATTTTCAAAGACCCCGGCATCGCCGAAGCCGCGATCCACACGCTCTCCGGCAAGAAACTCGGCTCGGCCGCATTGATCCCCGGAAGTTGGATTTCCCAACCAAACGAACAAACGCCTCGCGAAATTCCTGCTGGCTCGCTGGGCTGCGCTGCGGCTTGCGTTCGCGGAGACGGCGAGGGCGCCTTGCTCGCGCGCCAACTTCTGCGAAACGTTTTCCTCGCAGAAAACATGGAGTCTGCCTTCCGCCTGCGTTCCGAAAATCCGCAATTCGCCTTTGCTTCGGTGGATGGTGGGTTCATTAGTTTGGAAGGTGTGATTTTCGGCGGCGTTTCAGGCGACAACGCGGGCCAGTCAACGCTCCAACGAAAAGTTCAGATCGCCGCTCTCGAAGAATCACTGA
>JBEIMO010000013.1:0-20118 GCA_040378625.1 Verrucomicrobiia bacterium
CAACTCAAACTTCGCTCAAACCAGCCTTGCAGCGAATTAACCAAAAAGCATGTGACCGACTGGCTCGAAAATCGTCCGCTGATTCTTTAACCAAAAAAGGGGCCTCGAAAGTCAGAGGGGGCAGAGGGGGCACCGAAATGAGGTGCTGATGCCGACGAGGACGTCGGCGTTCCGGTCGAGAATTTTTCTCCGTATCTTGGCTCCGTGAGAGGCTTGCGCGTATATGTCCTGCCACGTAACCTACAAATGATCGACGCAGGTATGAATCGTGTCCGCCCACAGAACCTCATCAAACTTGGCAAGACCCTTACTGTTGAAGAGAAAAGTTCTGCTGCTAATTCCGTGGCATTTGCGCTACTCCTTAAACTCTGAACAAATTGGATATGACCCCAAAAGCTTTTATATTTATGTCCTTTATTTTTGCTGGCGTGACACTTAACAGCGTTGCTTTAGGTCAAAGCTATTCGGAACTCTGGGGAAAAAACGGTGAGAAATGGACTCCAGACAGTCGCCTTCCAGACTTTTCATTTGCTGGTTATCAATTTGGGGAGGTTCCCTTGCCCAAGGTCAAAGTTTCTGCAAACGTGAAAGATTTTGGGGCCAAGGGAGACGGTCAAACGGACGACACGGAAGCCTTCAAACAGGCCATCACGGAAACAAAAGAAGGTGCCATTTTTATTCCAGAAGGTCGCTACCTCATTACTGATATTCTCTGGATCAAGAAGTCGAATATCGTGTTGCGGGGAGAGGGGAGAGATAAGTCGGTTCTGCATTTTCCGAGGGAGTTGGAAGATGTTCGACCCAATATGGGTGCCACAAGTTCTGGTTCACCAACATCCAATTACTCTTGGTCAGGTGGATTTGTTTGGGTTCAAGGGTCACTAAAATCCGAAACGATTTCCGATATTACTTCCGAGCATAAGCGAGGAGAGAAGAGTTTTACTGTGAGTCGTGCCGAAGGTTTAAAGCCAGGACAGCGGGTTCGGGTGCAAATAACAGACGATGCTCAAAAGTCCTTGTTGAACCATCTTTATTCTGAAGATTCAGGCAAAATCGAAAAGATTACTGACACAGTATCCGTCACGATGGTTAGTCGCATCGCTGCTGTGGAAGGTAATCGCATAACGCTCGAGCGTCCCTTACGGTGGGATATTCGAAAGGATTGGACGCCGCGATTGCAGACATTCATGCCTTCGGTATCTGAAGTTGGGATTGAAGATTTGGGATTCTCATTTCCTGTGAAGCCCTACAAAGGACACTTTACTGAAAAAGGCATGAATGCGATTGCCATGAGCCATGGTTACGACTGTTGGATACGCAATGTTAGGATTTCAAATTGCGACAGCGGAATTTTCATGGCGGGCATGTTCAATACCATCGACCAACTCTTGATAGACGGCACGCGAGAGACCACTAAAGGTGATACGGGACATCATGGTGTGACTCTTGGGCAGGATTCCCTTCTCCAAAACTTTGAATTTCAGACAAAGTTTATCCATGACCTCACAGTCACAAATTTCCAAAACGGCAATGTTTTCAAGAATGGCAAAGGACTAAACATTTCATTCGATCATCACAAACGGGCTCCTTTTGAAAACCTCTTTTCCAACATCGACGTGGGGGATGGCGATCTGATCTGGCGCTCCGGGGGCGGTGACAAGATTGGCAAGCACAGTGCGGCTCGGGGCACTTTCTGGTGCATTCATTCTAAAAGCGATATCCTCAGGCCTCATCCTGAATTTGGTCCCGACTCGCTGAATATCGTCGGCGTTAAAACTGGCGCTGCGTCCATAAAAAATCCTGACGGTAAATGGTTCGAATCCATAGCGCCGAGTGAATTGCACCCTGCAGATCTTCACGCAGCTCAACTTGCAAAACGTCTTGGAATACCCCCCTCAAATCCAGCTGACGCCAAATAGCTGAGCAGTATTATCGCTAATCCATCCACGTGAGCGAAACACTACGGCTTCTTCAGATTGTTCTGCCTGTCTTTTTGGTCATTGGCGCGGGCTATGCCATGCGGCGGGCACGCATCCTGACGGAACAGGCGGATCAGTCGTTATTGGGAGTTTTAATCAAGCTCTTCATTCCTTGTCTGGCGCTGGATGTCATCATTGGAAACGAGGCGCTGACACGCCCGGCGAACCTTTTTTTACCCCCATTGGCTGGCTTTGCCTGTGTGGCGGTGGGAATCGGGATTTCATTTTTGGTTGCTCGGATTTTTCTGAAAAACCGGACAACCCAACGCACGTTTGCGGCTGTGACCGGACTTCAAAATTACGGCTACATTCCTTTGCCTTTGTGTCAGGCGATTTTTGACCGCGAAGTCGTAGGTGTGCTTTTTGCATTCAATCTGGGTGTTGAGGTGGCGATGTGGACATTGCTGGTCTCGACGCTTTCTGGTTCTGCTGCGACGAAACGCTGGTGGGCTCCGATTTTAAATCCACCAATCATCGCCGTGGTGGTTGGCATTTTGCTTAATCTTCTTGGAGCCGATCGTTGGGTTCCGTCCTCGATCGATACAGCGTGGCACATGTTGGGCCTGTGTGCTGTGCCGCTGGGTTTGCTTTTAACCGGCGCCATGCTCGCCGATCACGTTACGCCGCACGTTTTGCGGTCAGGGTGGGGGGCAACATTTCTGGGAATCGCTCTACGCCTTGGTGTGATGCCACTGATTTTGCTGACGTTTGCATTTTGGGCACCTATTGATGGCGCTTTGCGGTCGGTGTTGATTATTCAAGCCGCCATGCCCTGTGCGGTATTTCCGATCGTTCTCACTCAGGTTCACGCCGGCGACATGCTCACTGCGCTTCGTATTGTTTTAGGAACTTCGCTGGTCGGTCTTGTGACTATTCCGCTTTGGCTGACCTTCGCCCTCCACTGGTCACGCTGATCGCGGCGGCCCCACCAGAATCAACCACAACATTCCTGTCCATCCTTAAAATCTTGTCATCCTGTCCATAAATCAGGGTTCGGGCTAAATGCGCGTCAGGGTGTCGTAGATTTTTTGCTTCCGCCTCCAAAAATGGGGATTCGCGGAATGATTTTAGGATACCAGTGGGGTTCGGAAATTGTGCCGTTGGAGTAGTATTCGAAAAGTTTGCTGACAGGAAAGAACACGACGCCGGGAATTCCTTTGGCATTGATTCGCATACTCATGTCGAGCCCGCCTGTGAGAAAATAGATATCTCCCGAGCCATACATTCCAAATCCTGTGCCTTGGATTTCAATATTGTTGGATGTGATCTTTTCATTCGCTGCCGTGAAGTCCGCAGTCGCAAAGCGCGCTGTGTTGTAGGCCACGCCAGGAAGAATCGATCCCAGAATGTAAGAAAACGGGCCGAACATCGGGATGGCAAAAACGTTTCCATCCTCCACACGAATGTTGCCGGTGCCCGTCATCTGGCTTTCTTGGCCCATGCGGGCTTGGAATTGATAGCGTCCGCTAACCACTCCCTTCGAGTCGTCATATTTAAAATAGAGGTTGGTGAGTTTTGAGAAGTTGACGCGGTTTAATGTCACATCCGCCGTGAATGTAGGATCGGTGGGAATAACGGAGACATGCGCTTTTACAGACACTTTGCCGCCCATGAGTTCGGCTTTTTTAACGTCCGCGATGACCTTGTTGGAAACCACATCGACTCGTGCTGTCGTGCGTCCAAACGAAAGAGTCTTGCCAAGCAGGTCATAATCCAGACCTGGAGCGTCAACATTGATTCCCAAAGCATTCTTCGCCGGGTCGCGCATGTGGACCTTGCCATGAACCGTGACATAGGGAGCGGAACGGAAGCGATAAGGTGTAATCGTTTTGGCGATTTTGGGATCGATCCACATCATCAAATCGAGAGGAATGAGTGTGGATTTGATGTTTTCCAAACGAACCTCCTGACGGCCGACATCATAAGCAAACATGCCGGTGCCACGGCCATTGCCTGTATTGATCACGATGTTCTTGTAGGTCACGCACTGGTCGGAAATTTCGAAGTCTGCCACGCCATTATCGATCCATGATTCGCGCATGGCGGTGCGACCGAGTTTGATGTGTCCCTTGCCGCTCATGCTGGCAAAATCCAGCTTCGGCATGGTGAGCGTGAGAGTTACCTGAGGGAGGTCTTTAAACTCCATCTTCTCGAGAAAATTGCGTGTTTGGGGATTCACGAGTGACACCAAATCCGAGGGAGGAATCGAGTTTTTTAAGGAAAGGCGAATGTCGTCTTTGGCAATCCAGAGGTTGGCGGTGATTTCGCCCCGGTGGGAAGATAGTGTGAGGTCTCTCGCATAAAAGACGCCGCCGCCATAGGAAAACCCGCATCCGACGTTGGAAAATTTCAACTCATCATAATTCAACTCGGGTGATTGAAAGTTCCCTGTCACTCGAATCTCCGGCACGGAAGGACTCAGATCAGCCTTTAAATCAGCTTCCAATCGGGGAGGGGAGGGGAAATGGAGTTTTTGAAGGGGGGAAGATACTGGCGCATAACTCGAAAGGAACGGGGAGGGGTTCAGAGTCGAAATAATGGACATCGCCAGCGACTGGGCAGCAGGATTCCATTGCGCGGATGCTTGAAATGTTCCGGTTTTATCGCGAAGGCGAATAAGCGGCAGGCGAAGAACTCCTTCGTTGTAGTTGCCCTCGATCTCGACAGATTCGAGTCCCCAAGTGCGGAAGGTGAATTGTTTGGAATTGATGCGAATGTCCGGGATTTGCAGGGAATTCAGGTCGCTGGCATCCACTTCAAAATAGGCCTTCAGAACCGGTGCCGCACTCAGGAAGCGAGCTTCCGCGAGCGCAGAAGAAAAGGATTGGAGCAGCAAATGATTTTGCATTCCGGCCGAATCGCTCGGCGGTTGTGGTGGAGTGAAGCTCAGAGGATTTAAAATTTCTCCCGAGAGGTGCACCCGTATGCCATCGACAACGCCATCAAAGAGGCTCAAGCGCAGCCGGTCGCCCAACCAGATGACCTCAGCATTGATGTCCTTTGCATTCAGGCGGGCGGCATTTTCCTCTTTCGAAATCGGAATAGAGGCGCTCGCATTTTGAAGCGACAGGCGATCAACAACGAACCGACCATGCATGAGTTCGCTGATATTAACGGAGATCACCAGTGATGATAAATTAGCCAGCGAGCGCTGCGGCCAGGCTTTTTCCCTGACGACAATATTTTTTGCGAACAATCCCTTGAAGGGATCCAGAGCGAGACGTTCGATTTGAACTTCCACGGCAGGCGTGCTGAGAGCGTCGCAGAGAGCTTCTTTGGCGCCAAATCCGATTCCATGAACACGTAGATAATAGGCGGCGATCGGTATGCCAAAAAAGATCAGCACCAGGGCGAGGCGCACGGATGTTTTGAAAAGATGGTAAATGAACGGATGAACTCTCATCGAATCGGTCACATAAGATGCAGAGGATCGACGTCCACCGCCACAAAAACGTCCTCAGGCATTGTCAGCACGGAAAGAACCTCCTTGGCAAGTCGAGCCAATTTCAAGGAGGAGGGGCCCCGCAGCGAAACCTGGAACCGGTAGTAGGTCTTGGCTTTTTCAAGAGGCGCGGGGACACCTTCGCTGACTGCGATATCCTGGGCTGCGGCGGCTTTGAGTTTGCGGGAAAGTGTCTGGGCGGAAAACTCCACACGTTCACGCACCGTGCCGCGCAGGGTGATCATGACCATGCGGCCAAATGGCGGATAGGCGAACTTTTCGCGAAATTCCATCTCCTGTTCCATGAAGCCTTGAAAATCATGATGCCGCGCAAATTGAATCGAGGGACTGAACGGCGTGAAGGTTTGCACATAGACTTCGCCTTCCATTTCACCGCGTCCGGCACGGCCTGCGACTTGCGTGAGAAGCTGGAACGTGCGCTCGCCAGCTCGGAAATCCGGCACGTGCAGACCGAGATCGGCATTGACGATTCCAACGAGCGTGACATTTGGAAAATGCAGGCCTTTGGCGATCATTTGTGTCCCAACAAGGATGTCGATTTTACCTTCCTTAAATGCTCCGAGCGTCTCACGATAGGCATCCTTGCGGGTCATGGAGTCTGCATCCATACGGGCGATTCGTGCTTTGGGGAAAATCTTTTTCAGCGTCTCTTCGACTTTCTGGGTGCCCATGCCTGAAAAGCGAATCTTGGGATCATGGCACTTCGGGCAGGCTTTAGGCGCTTTGGCCGAGTGACCGCAGATGTGGCATACTAGGCGTTCTGCCGCTCGGTGATAAGTGAGAGAAATGCTACAATCCGGGCAGGTGCAGACATGCCCACAGGCTTCGCAGATCATGGATGTCGAAAAGCCTCGGCGGTTCAAAAATAGGATCGTTTGTTCGCCTTTGTTCATGCGTCCCTCGATGGCTTCAAAGAGGGGTTTTGCCAAAACACCGCCCTCGGGGGTCGCTCGGGATTGACGTCGCAAATCAACAACGCGCACGACCGGCATGCTTTTGTCATCCACACGCTGATCCAGTCGCACCAGCCGATATTTTCCTGTCTGGGAATTGTGCCAACTCTCCAGCGATGGTGTGGCGCTGCCCAGCAGAACGGCGGCTTTTTCCTTGGCTCCACGCAGAACGGCCATATCCCGAGCATTGTAGCGAGGGGCCTCGTCCTGTTTGTAGGAACCTTCGTGTTCTTCATCGACAATGATGATTCCCAGATTCTCAAGAGGCGCAAAAATTGAACTTCGGGCCCCAATGACAATTCTTGCGATCCCGCTATGAATTTTATGCCATTCGTCATGGCGTTCGCCCTCGGAGAGGTGACTATGAAGGACGGCAATTCCATCCTGCATATCCGCAAAACGGGATTTGAAGCGTTCGACAGTTTGGGGTGTAAGTGCAATCTCCGGAACGAGAACCAGTGCCGTGCGGCCTAAATTAATGGCTTCACGGATCGCGCGAAGGTAAATCTCAGTTTTACCTGAACCAGTGACGCCAAAGAGCAAGATCGGCGTCCCTGGATTTTCCATGGACTCGATAACCGCTTTCATAGCCGTTTCTTGCTCGGCATTGAGAGTCAGTTCCGCGCCGGCCACAAAGCGTTCGGAATAGGGATTTCGCGAAATAACCGACGACTCAATCACAACAAATCCGTTTTTTTCGAGTGTTCGATAGACCGATTCGCTGACTCCGGCTTCATTTGAGGCCACTGAGACTGGGACCGGCGTGCCGGCTTGGATCAAAACTTTGAGAGCATCGGCCTGACGAGGGGCGCGTTTGGCAATTAGGGCAAGCTGGTCATCGGTTATGGGCTTTAATAAACGGGCCGTATTTTGCTTTTTTGCTGAAACTCGGCCATCTCGAACGGCAACCGGAAGAACACTGCAAACGGCTGTTTCCAGGGGGCAGCAATAATAATCTGCCATCCAGCGAGCCAAATCCAACAGCGCAGGACGAATCATGGGTTTTTCGTCAAGCAACGACGCCAGATCGCGAACGTTTGAAAACTCGCACGAATCCAACAGATCGATAACGGTTCCTGTCAGCAGGCGTGTCCGAACCGGGACTCGCACGCGCGAGCCTACGCCTACATGATCCCGCATCGCATCCGGCACTCGATAATCCAGCAAACGGCCGGCAGCTTGATCAGGTAAAACACGCGCAAACATCCAAACACATTATCACTCAATGATCAGCAACCCGACAAGCCTACATCTTGATTACTCATTACATGTATTATTGGAAGTTATAGATATGCTGTTATTGGAGAAGAAATCCTGCGGTTGTTAATAACTTCGGAGCAACTCCGATTTTCGTTAAAAAGAATCCCCTGGTGGGATCAGATGGCGGATTTATTCACAATCAATCACGTTCTGCACAGATGATAAAATAATTCATCGATGTCGTATATATGCTCAGAAAAAGGCCCCTTACCGGACGACCGAGATGTGTTAGCCAACGATTTCTAAAAAATCTACGTCACTGTCAGTCGAACGCTCTTCGCACTTGATACATACAGCAAAAAGTAGTTCAAAATATTTTCCAATAATTCAAATCCTCAAAAAAAGGCCATTTTCAAAAATGAAAAACTCCGCTACTATTTTCCTGTTTCCGAATCACCAAAAAATCTACTCCACCACCATGAAGTTTCTTTTCTTACTTTTAATTGCAGTGGTCACCTTGGCTTTGACGGGTTGCGGGACGATCGGTGGAACTCTCTCAGGAGCAGGTCATGATTTGTCTGCTGCGGGTGATTGGATTAAAACCATCAATCAGTAACTTCCCTTCTGCGGCAATCACCGCTCATTGAACAGCAAAAGCCTAAGGCTTGGGCGGCAAGTGGGAATTGGTCGCGTAGTTGGTCGGGTCTGGGATATTTCCGACCAGGAACGCTTCACGTCGTTCGACGCATGTGCCGCACTCTCCGCAATGCGTTTCTCCGCCGACGTAGCATGACCATGTTTGGGAAAAATCGACTCCCAACTCTGAACCTCGTCGGGCTATATCAGATTTCGTCATCTCGATAAATGGACGTAAGACATCGACGGATACATAGGTTCCGAGCCGAATGGCATCGGCTATCGCTTTCATGAAATCTTCCCGGCAATCGGGATAAATGGCGTGATCTCCCGAGTGTGCTGCAATGACCAATCCCTGAGCTCCCCTACTCTCCGCATATCCTGCGGCGATGGCCAACATGATACCGTTGCGAAAAGGAACAACCGTCTGCTTCATACTCTGCTCTTCGTAGTGGCCTTTCGGAATGTCGCCACCTTTTTTGAGAAGGTCGGATTCAAATTGCTCGCCAATGAAGTCAAGCGGAATGGTTAAGTGAGGCGCATTGCATCGGGCCGAATGCCATGCGGCATAGGGAATCTCACGATCGTTGTGCTTTGATCCGTAGTGAAACGAAAGAACGGCGCAAATCTCATAATCCAGAGCCGACTGATACAGCGCTACCACGGAATCCATGCCCCCACTGCAAAGGACAACGACCTTTTTACGGGCGTTGGAAATCATTTCAAAAAGGCACGGATCAAGGCCAACCACACTGTGAGGCGAGGAACCTTGACGCGCTCGCCAAGCGGATGGCACGCAACGAGGGAGAGTGTGCGTTGAGCAAGGTCGAGAGGAAGAGCGCAGGCGGCGCGGAGGGCTCTGGGACGAATAGCGGCTTTGTATTCCTCGCCGGCCACAAGGAGTTCCTTAACGTGCTCCATCTCCGCATAAAAGCGTTCATCAGGAATATAAATACGGCCGTGATCCGCATCCTTGCGGCGGTCTCTCAGGATATTGACGAGTTGGAGAGCCTGACCAAAGCGGCGAGCGATTGGCAAAAGATTCTCCAAGGATTTATCCGAATAACCGGGCACATATTGAAAACAAATTCGCGTCCAGAATTCGCCTACGCTACCTGCAACGAGGTAAGTATATTTATCCAGTTCTTCTGGAGTTAATGGGGCAGCCGGTTGGGCGGGATCCGACGTTGAAAAACGCTCCACATCAAAAATCTGACCCTCAAGAATGATTCGCCAGGCATCCTTGATCGCTGGAGCATCGGGAAAATCCTTCAGAACTTGGAGCAATTCCGGCAATCGATTCACGAGGTCCTTTTCATGTCCTTCGAGTTGAAGATCCGGACACTTTTCTGGAAACGAATCCGGCAGCGCGCGCAGGAGGGCGAGGCGCTGAAATGATGGCGCTGCTGACGCATCAGCGATTGAGTCTGAAGCCCGGGCAAGCATGTAGGCCAATGACAATGTTGGACGGATGTGTGGGGGCAGGATCCGCAACGAAAGCTGAAACGACCTTGCCACCCGCTTGAGAAGAACCTCGTAAGCAAAGGTATCAAGAACGCTGAGCGCCGCTTTGGGAATCGAAGGATGTTCGGATGTCACAGCCACCGACAATACGTATCAGCCAGCGCGTTGGAAATCTCGTTTAATCGGATTTGGGTCTGATCGAGATATTGGTGGAGGCCGGTTTGGAAGATGCTATTGACTGTTGTGAAATCGAGATTCGAACGAAGCATTCCGGAAAGTCGCTCCGCTTCATTGGTGAAGTGCCCCCGGTCGCTACCGGAGATGCTGTGGAGCGACTGATCCAGTGAATCCACGCAGAAGCGGATCGAGCGCGGGAATGTATCGTGAAGGATGAGAAACTCAGCCACATCCCAAGAAGTGACTCGTCCTTGTGAAATCTTAAAATAGGCCTCCATGGCGCTGCAGGAGCGAAGAACAGCCATCCATTGCGTGATATCCACGTTGCCCCCGACCTTTTCACCACTCGGCAAAAGCAGGTGGTATTTGTAATCCAGAACACGCGATGTGGAATCTGCGCGCTCGATGAATTTTCCAGCCTGAATGAATTGCCATCCCTCGCCATGGTTCATGGTTGCATCGGTGATGCCTTGAAACGAATGCAGGCTGTCCACGAGAGAACGGAAAAATCCAATCGGGCTCTCACGGAAAGATGTCCGGGCCGCAGGGCTTTGAAGATAGAGATGGAGCCTGTTGAGTTGTTCCCACATCTCGCTGGATATTTGTTCACGGACGGCGCGGGCATTTTCACGAGCAGCGCCTACCAATGAGATGATCGAATTGAGATTATTTTTTTCGAAAGTAAGAAACTCCATCACGGCATCTCCCGTGGCTTCAGAATGAAGTTGCTTAAATAGATCCTGATCCTCGATCGTCGAAAGACATGGCAACCAGTGTTGATCTGGGTTTCCACCGTTCTGATCTTCAAAATCCAAAACCAACTGAATATTGACATCTAGAATGCGGGAACGAGTCTCCGCGCGCTCCAGATAGCGACTGAGCCAGAAGCAGGAATCAGCAACGCGACTTAGCATGACTGACCTCCTTCATCGAGAACCCACGTGTCTTTCGTGCCTCCGCCCTGAGAAGAATTCACAACCAAAGATCCCTTGCGCATGGCCACACGCGTGAGACCACCTGGAATGATAGTCGTCTTTTCTCCCATTAAAATATATGGCCGCAAGTCGATGTGGCGGCCTTCAAAGACCCCATCACAGCAGCAAGGTGAGCGGGACAGATTGATCACCGGTTGCGCAATATAACCGCGCGGGTCGGCCTGAATGGCTGCACGGAATTTTTCAATCTCTTCCCTCGTGGCTTTCGGGCCAATCATCATTCCGTATCCCCCGCTTTCATTGGCGGCCTTTACCACAAGATTCTCTAAATTTTCGAGAATGTATTTACGGTCGGAATCCACCGAGGAAAGGAATGTTTCCACATTGTCCAAAATAGGTTCTTCACTGAGATAGAACCGAATCATATCAGGCACGTAGTAGTAGGTCACCTTGTCGTCTGCTACGCCCGTTCCCAGCGCGTTGGCGAGGTTCACATTCCCTTCGCGGTAGGCGTTGACGATTCCCGGAACGCCGAGCACCGAGTCTTTGCGGAAAACGGTAGGATCAAGAAAATCATCATCCACACGGCGGTAGATCACATCGACCTGTTTGAGGCCTTTAGTGGTTTTCATGAAAACACAGGCATCCTTCACCACGAGGTCTTGATTGGTGACGATTTCAATGCCCATCGAGCGAGCCAAGAAGGAATGTTCGTAGTAAGCCGAATTGTAAATGCCGGGGGTCAGCACAACCACCGTCGGATCAGCTTTTCCATGAGGGGCCACATAGCGCAGCGCGGACAGGAGTTCCTGCGGATAGCGATCCACTGGACGAACGGCATAGCGACTGAAGAGATTCGGAAAAACCCGTTTCATGGCCTGGCGGTTTTCCAGCAAATAGGAAACTCCCGAGGGACACCGGCCATTGTCTTCCAGAACCAAATAGCGACCATCCGCTCCACGAATAAGATCCGTGCCGCAAACATGAATGTAAATATCGTGGGGAACGTCGAGGCCGATCAACTCAGGACGGTAGTGCTTCGCGGTGCGGATGATTTCCAGGGGGATGATACCTTCCTTCACGATGCGTTGCTCGTGGTAGATGTCGTAAAGAAACAGGTTCAAAGCGCGCAGACGCTGTTCGAGGCCTTTTTCCAAAACCTTCCACTCATCAGCCGGAATGATACGGGGCACCAGATCGAATGGCATGATGCGCTCGGTTCCTTCATCGCCGCTATAAACGGTGAAAGTGATTCCCTGGTTCAGATAGGATTTTTCAGCAAGGGCACGCTTCCTCTCGAAAGTTGCTGCATCCATTTCAGAAAAACGGCGGAGAAGGCTTTGATAATGTGGACGGACGGTTTTATCCGCCGCAAACATTTCGTCGAAATACCCCTCCGATTCATAATGATCGAAAAACCCCTGCATTCTTTTCGGACTATTGGCAATCCGTCGAAGCGAGGGAAGAAAAAAATTCGATCAGCGCGGAAAAGTTTGAAGCGGATCGAGGCCGAAGGGGGATTGGGTGCTCGAAAATTTACTGTAAATAAAGCGCGCTGGGGTCGAGTTGGCACGGGTCACACCTCTTACTTTTTGCAAACCTTTTGAGCGGAGAAACTCCAAGGATGCGGCCAGAAGTCCTGAAGCCAAGCCGCGGTTCCGGTATTCGTGAAGGAGGATCGGACCGCTGAGAAGATGATTCGGTGCATCCGGATTCGTATCAATAAGAGAAGCCCCAATAATTCGATTCCCATGCAGCGCGACGAGACATCCGAGTTCTGGGTTTGCAAAAACAGATTTCGTGAACTGGATCATTCCTTCTTCCAATGGGCGACTGATATCCCCCCAAGTGGAATCCATTGAAAAAGCATCGAGCACGACTTTAAGAACGGTTTGTTCCTCAGCACGCTCCGCATCCCTGATGAAAATCGGCGCAACAGAGATTGATTGCGCTTCCAGGGAGGCAAGATCCCACTCAAAACAAATCCAAGAAATCATGTATGCTTAAAAAAGGACGAACTCCTTTGTCGTCCCTGCTTGCTCACCATACGCAACCAAGAACAGTTGAGCAAATGAAAGCATAAAACGAAAACGGCATCGTTAACGCTTTGTTTATTTCAGAGGGGCGATGAATGGTCAATGGATATAAGGTCTGATCTTCCTATTCCTCTTGTTGCACAGCAATGAGCCTCCATCAAAGGGCCAATCTCAACACAGCAGCAACGCGGTCCATTTCCTCACAAGTATTATAAAAATGGGGACTGAAACGAATCCACTTATCGCCGTTGCGTGTGGATCGGAGGGAAGCCGTTATTCCAGCCTCTTCGAGTTTAGAAAAAATGAGTGCACTATCCCGTTGCGGATGCTTCGCCGTGATGATGCCTGAACGCATCGGGTCTCCTGCGAGCGGGGAAAGAAATTCAAATCCCTGCTCTAGCATCAGGGCTTCCAAAAAGTCACGATTATCAAGGATCGCCTTCTCAACGCGATCCAGACCGAATTCCAGCAGCATTTCAAGGCTCGCCTTCATTCCATACATACCGGCGATGTTCAACACTCCGGGCTCATAACGCCGCGCGGTTTCCTCAAAAACAATTGCATCCTGAGCTATGAAGTCGGGGGATTTCACATTCCAAGCACCCAATAACGTAGGGCGGCATATTTCAAAGTTGCGGCGCGCGACATAGACAATACCAATCGCTAAAGGCCCGAGCATCCATTTGTGAGCATCTGCACTCAGGAAATCGACGTTTTCGACATTCAATGGCGCCGCACCAACAGTCTGAATCGCATCCAAAGAAAAGAGAACTCCCCTCGCCCGCAGCATAAGCCCGATGGCATCCACATCGATCCGGCGACCACTTAAAAAATGACAGGAAGCCAAAGCCACCAGACGCGTGCGGGGCGATAGGGCAGATTCCACCAATTCGGGCGTTATCGCGCCGGGCTGTAATGGCCGAAGTTTCCGAAGCACCACGCCACGCGATGTGAGAGCGGTCCAAGGATAGACATTCGACGGATAATCATCGCCATAATAAACCAACTCATCACCCGGTTGCCAATCGAGGCCGTTTGCAAAGAGACTCAGCCCGAGAGATGTCGGGCCCAACAATGCGATTTCCTCCCATTTGGCTCCAATCATCCGCGCACAAGCCTCGCGGGTTTTTGCGACATCACGCAAAACGCCGCCGAATTCCTGATGCTGCCGACAACTTGCTTCTGCGTGACGCGAGATGGCATCCGCCGCGCGACGAGGAAGAATGGTCACTCCCGCGTGGGCGAGAAAAATGCCATTTTCAACAACAGGAAATTCCTGTCGGCGGGTGGATTCATCGGCAAAGAGGCTCATTTCCTCGATGCCTCAGCCTCACTGATCAGTTGCCAAAAATCACTCGTCTTTGCCAATCCATGATCCTCTTCATCCAGAGGAAGGTTGGAACGGAAAAGAAAATCGCGAATCGTATTTTTATGAAGAACGCGATGGATCAGCAGGCCGTCGGCGTGTTGTTCAAAATAAATCCGGTAATCCTTGGCACGGTAGCGGAGCAATGATCGCCCTTCGCGAGACACTTTGCCGAATCGTTCGGCATCGAGCGAATCCAAGTCGCCAGGCAAAAACTGAAATTCTGCCAGCAGGTCGAGTTGAAGGTCCTTGGGCAACGCCGCCATCTCGGAGGCGCTGATCTTATTAAAAATGACTTGAAACACAGGAACAACATAGGCGTTTCCATGCAGTCTTTGGCAAGAACGATTGGCAAGGAGTTGAGAAACCGTATCGAAGCGAAGAAAGAAATCTCAACGCCGCAATCTCACACCAATCATCACCGGCACAGGGCGAGGGCCAGTCATATCACACGGAGAATTCAGAATATTTCCATCACGAATCATGATCGAACTTCCGCCTCCATCAAGATTGAGAGCGTCCTGACAGCCGAGTTCCTTCATCAGTTGCGCCAACTCTTGAAGAGTCATTCCCTCGCTAGTTCCTGGCTTACGCCCATCCACAACAACAAATGTGAGCATTCGCCCCGCTGCATCGATTCCGAGGGCCGTTCGCGGATGGATCGCTCCGCCTTCTTTCGGAAGGATGATACCATTCCGCACGAGTCCCGAGAATCCCGCGACAGCCATTTTGGCAGGAACCGGATCGCCGAGAACACCGATGTGTCCATGGCCTTTGGTATCGATCCAAAAACTCCAAGCAGAGCGCTGAGGGGCACTTCGCTGAACTCCGTTCCGAACCGCCCAACCCACAATATTCGAACTTCCCCCCGCTGCATAAAATTTGGGGACTTCGGCATCCGGGCTTTCCGGGAGATTCGCCCACGCATTGGCATTGATTGCCGCAATCAAACCCTCACGTTCCGCCAGTTTTAAGGGATTCGTTAATTCCGCCTCTGCGGGACCATCGGCGTCGGGATCGTTTCCAATGGCCACAACGGGCTCGAGCGTTTTGCTGGTGAGATTGACCTGCATCACATGGATTCGCAGCGGGCGCGGCTCCAAACGTGTTTCTGTGCGGTTCTCGATCGGCGCAGCATTTCCAACCTCAAGGAAAAATGCTCCCAAAATTGTTAAACAAACCAGACTGGGGAAAACAGCGCTGGAGTTTAAAAAATTCGCCAAACGCTGATAGCCCATTAAACCAAATCGGATAGAAATGTGTAAATTTTATCGATGCCTTCGAGGGCTTCGGCGCTGATATCAATCGTCGTCACTTTCGGGAAACGCTCACGAAAGATTTGAAGGTTTTCAGCGGCCTCAGGGAGATCCATTTTATTGGCAATAACGCAAAACGGCTTCGCTGCCAGCGTGGGATCGTAAAGGCGGAGTTCCTTGCGAAGCGATTGGTAGTCATCAATCGGACTGCGTCCCTCACTTCCTGCCATATCGAGAACAAAAAAGAGCGATTTACAACGCACAATGTGGCGGAGGAATTCGTGACCGAGGCCACGATTTTCGTGCGCGCCATCAATTAGCCCAGGAATGTCAGCGACCGTCGCACGCTTGTATTCAGCCAAATCCACGACCCCAACCATCGGATGCAACGTCGTGAAGGGATAGGGAGCCGCCTTGGGACGCGCAGCGGAAATTTTCTGGAGCAGAGTGGATTTTCCAGCGTTGGGATAACCCACAAGTCCAATGTCAGCAATCGTGCGAAGTTCGAAAAGAAACCATCCCTCTTCACCGGGATAGCCTTTCGTAACCTGACGTGGGACGCGGTTGGTGGAGGATTTGAAATGCGTATTGCCCTTGCCGCCGTCACCTCCTTTGCAAAGAAGAAACTCCTGACCCGGCTCGGAAAGATCGGCAATCGGCTCGGCCTCTACTTCATCGTGGGATGACATGCCGGCGCGGTGAATCACAGTTCCAATCGGCACCTTGACGTAGTTGGCCTCGCAACTCCGACCGTGCTTGTCTTTTCCCTTTCCATGTCCACCGCGCTTGGAACGAATGAGCGGTTCAAAAAAGAGTGCGACTAAGCTGTCCACATCATGATCCGCAACAAGAATGATGTCCCCTCCCCGCCCCCCATCACCACCGTCAGGACCTCCTCTCGGGACAAATTTCTCCCGGCGGAAGCTGCAGCAGCCATTACCACCGTCACCGGCTTTGGCATGGACGCGGATCTGATCGACAAATTTCATCGCGGGAACGTGGACGAGATGAACGATCAAGTCGAATGGAATTTGCAGGAAGCCGGCGGCGGATTGGTTGAATTAACCCGATAATTCCTACTTCGGATCGCACAATCGAAGCCCTGATCGAATCTCGGGGTGAATATCCGGCTTGCGAAGGAAATCCTGTCCGCTAATTTCAAAGCGAATTTATGACTGATAAAAATTATGCACATCCGGATGCCTTGGTTTCGACCCAGTGGGTCGCCGAGCATCTTTCCGACTCGGGAGTGAGACTCGTCGAAAGCAACGAAGATATTCTGCTCTACGATATGGGCCACATCCAAGGGGCTGTTCATATTGACTGGCGCGCTGACCTTCAGGACGAAACCATCCGCGACTACATTACGCCTGAGCGATTTGCCGACCTCTGTGCCCGCCATGGCATTTCCAACGACACAACGGTCATCTTTTACGGCGACAAATCCAACTGGTGGGCTTGCTATGCTCTTTGGGTATTCCGCTTGTTTGGCCACACCAAAGTAAAAATCATGGACGGCGGCCGCGAGAAGTGGGTTGCCGAGGAAAGGCATCTCACCAAAGCCGTGCCACACTTTATGCGTGGTCATTATGAATCCAACGGCTTACGCCTCGATGACGAAATTCGCGCTTTTTACAATGACGCTCTCGCTCAGAGCAAATCCGGCGCCGCTTTGATTGATGTGCGTTCTCCCGGTGAATTCCGTGGTGAGATCACCCACATGCCTGAATACCCTCAAGAAGGCGTCCTCCGTGGCGGTCACGTTCCCGGCGCAGCAAGCGTTCCATGGAAAATGGCAGTGAATCTGGACTCGACTTTCAAATCCGCTGCGGAACTCCGTGAAATCTACGAACAGGAAGCGGGATTGAAGCCGGGCGAGAATGTTGTTGCCTATTGCCGCATTGGTGAGCGCTCGAGCCACACTTGGTTCGTGCTGACCTATCTCCTCGGCTACCGGAATGTCAAAAACTACGACGGTTCCTGGACCGAATGGGGCAACCGCGTGGGCGCACCGATTGAGAAAGGCTAGAATGCCTTACCCTGAAAAGCTCCATCAGATCATCTCGCTTTTCGAGCATTTGCCCGATTCCGAAAAACGAGAGTCCCTCATTGCCTATGCCGAATCCGCCATGCGCCAAGGCCCGCGCGATGGTGAGACATTTGATTTGGAGGACATGAGGAAGGACGAGGAATGCACCGATACGGTCGGCGTATTTCTTAAGGTGTCCCCTACTCGCTCGTGCACATTCCGCATCACGCTCGGCCCGCATGTGCAAACCCTTACAAAGGCTATGACGTCAATTCTCTGCAAAGGACTCGATGGCATCACGCCCGAAATGGCCTTGGATGTTCCTGCGGATTTTGTTCCAAAAATTGTCGGAGCGGATCTGGTGCGTCAGCGCAGTCAGACGGTTTATTATATTCTCACCCGCATGAAGAGCATTTGCCGCGTGTGGTTAAACCGGGAACGCGGCAGCGGCGCGTAAAACCAGCCTACTTGCCTTTTTTCAAATAGCGCAACGCCGCTTCGGGATCACCTGAAGTATCACGGACCACCTCCAAAAAACCGGGCAGAGTCGCATCGAATTTCGCCAAAAATGCACGGTCCCCACTGCAGCCATACATGATGTCGCTGCAAAGCGAGCCTGCCAGAAGACAACGGGCCTTTTCAATAATGCGTGGCAACCAAGAAACACCTTGGAACTCGTCGCTCTTAAGCGGCAACGCTTTTTCCGGAACCTCAACTGGAGCAGGATTGCTCTGCAGCACATCGCGAAAGTAATTCACGCGAATCATGGCGACTTTCAAAAATGTCTCCAAATCCGGCTCACCATACCGCGCGCCGTCGTCCACATAATCAAAGACAAAAAACGGACTGATGCCGTAGCCGGCCAGCGCATTCAGACTGGAAGGGGATAGAATAGCTGTCGCTGTGCGGCAGCCTGAACGGTAATTGGCGAGCGCTTCCGCGTAGAATGCGGTGAGTTCATTATCGAGTTGCGGATTCATTCTTGTTTTTGAGTTCCTTGTTCCAAAAAGCGCACACGTCGATCCGCTCGAGGCAACAAGACAGTGAGCGTCAGACCGCGTCCTGGGGAGCTTTCGAGCACCACCTCGCCACCATGAGCACGAACGATGCGCCGAACGATAAGCAGTCCCAACCCGTTGCCATCGGATTTTGTTGTAAAATAAGGTTCAAAAATCCTCGTGATATTCTCCGGCGCAATTCCTCCTCCCGTGTCGCTAAAAACGACACTCACATGCGTGGCATTGGAAGAAGTCGAGACACGCAGGATTCCTCCAGACTTCATCGCCTGAAAAGCATTTCGACAAATATTGTAAAATGCCTGTTTGATCTGCTCCCGATCCAGTTGCAGAAGGGGCAAGGCTTTCGAGAGTTCCTCCTCCACAATGATGTCGCGATCCTCGATTTCCGCATCGAGAAACATCAAGGTTTCACGAAGAATTTCATTAACATCCGCAGGAGCGGGATCAAGCGGCTGCGGGCGGATGGCTCGCAAAAATTGCGTAATGATATGGTCAAGCCTCGTCACTTCTCCTCGGGCGATAGCGACGGATTCTTCTAATTGTTTTTGAAGCTTCGGCGGCACCTTTTGCAGGTTTCGCTGCATCAACTGGAGGTGAATGTTCAGCGAGTTGAGCGGATTACCGATCTCATGCGCCACACCGGCAGCCAACATTGTAAGAGCAGAAAATCGCTCCACTTCGATCGTCTCCTGCGTGGCACGGTGGGTTTGAGTGATGTCGCGCAAGATGACCGCGCGACCGACCGTCTCGCTTTCCTTGCCATCCGCATCGTCACTCATCATAGGAACGACATAAAAATTCAGCAGGCGATTATCCGGATAAAAAACCTCCAAATCCCGACTTACGATATCACCATGCGGGCCCGTGAGGGCCTCCCAGTCAATTCCTCGAACGACCTCATCCAGCGGACGTCCGAGGCTGGGCTCGGCCTCGATTCCAAAAAATCCACATGCGGCTCGGTTGAGATAAAGAATCCGTCCTTTGGGGTTCGTGACAATGACGCCTTCTAGAATTGCGTTGAAGATTGTTTCGAGGAATCCCTTCTCTCGGGCAATTTCGACAAGATAGTTCTGCACCTCGCCCGGTTGGACGAGAGGAAGACGTTCTATGAGTTTATCGAGAAATCCGCGTTTCATGATGGCTTAACCGGAATCCAGCAAAGATAGACTGCACCGAGTTCACCAAGCTGAAAAGCTTACAGACAAAAATGGCTCCACTTTATTTTGAGGAGCATTGCAGGATTACTTTTCCGGAGCGCTTCTCCTGCGCGGCGATCTCCACGGCTTTCTGCACTTCAGAGAGAGGAAAAACAGCATGGATCGGAGTATGCAAAATTCCCCGCGCTAAAAAATCCGCCAGGGCTTGATAGGTGCTCTGCAACTCGTGCGTAGTCGCATTTTCCTTCCAACGTCGAAGCCAGAATCCATGAAAATCGAGGTTTTTAAAAATCAAGAGACTATTGGGAATCTTGAGCGGTTGGCGACTCATCGCGCCATAAGTGACAAGGCTTGAACCAGCGGCAAGCGCGTTTGCAATGTTCAAGGCACTTGCTCCGCCCACCGCGTTAAAACCGAGTTTGGGTTCAACCGCGCCGCAAAGTTGTGC
>JBEIMO010000014.1:0-19878 GCA_040378625.1 Verrucomicrobiia bacterium
CCCAAGCGCCTCCACTCCGCCGGCAGAGAAGCCGATCGCAGCAATAAAATCAGGGAAGGTTTTGCCCTCGGGAGCGTTTTGGGCGTATTTATTTTGGGGCATTCAAGCGACCATAGCAGATTTGGGCGATTCGGCCATACTTTGTCGCGCAAACCAATCAGCCGCAAGGGCAGTCAACTCTGCCATCGTTCTGGTTTGGAGCTTTGATTTGATATTCGAGCGGTGAGATTCCACCGTTTTCGGGCTCATATTCAAGTCGTTGGCGATTTTACAGGTCGAAACGCCATCCCCGATCAATTTGAAAACTTCGAATTCCCGTGCGGTGAGCGCATCGATGCCCGATTTGCGTTTTTTGGAGTTGGTAGCGAGGAATTCCAGCAAGTGACCGGAAACCGCCCCGCTCACCGAGATACTGCCGCTCAATACCGTGCGAATGGCCTCGAGGATCGCTCCGCTATTCTCGCACTTCATGATATATCCCCTCGCCCCGATCTCCAAAGCCCGCCGCGCGTAGGTTTTTTCCGAGTGCATGGAGAGAACAAGCACAGGGAGATTCGGGCACGCGGCGCGGAGGTCCTGGATCAACTCAAAGCCGCTGCGACCGGGCAGCGTGATGTCGGTGATGACCAGATCCGGCTTCAACTGGATCGAGGCATCCAGAGCCTCTCCAGCATTCGTCGCCTCGCCGCATACGCTCAGATCCGCCTCGCCCTGAATCATCATTTTTAGCCCCATGAGTGTCATCGGATGATCCTCGACGAGGAGGATCGTGCGCTTGGTTCGCTTTCTATGTGACATGAAAAATTATTTCGGAAAAAGACAACGAACGCAGGTTCCTGTGGGTTCGGAAGGTTCAACAAGAAGTTGACCGCCGAGAATGTTGGCCCTCTTGTTCATGATTTTCAACCCCATTCCATGCCCATTGCCATTCGGCTTCGAGCCATGCCCATTATCGGTCACGGAAATTTCGCCATCACCATTCGGGCCGGACAAATCCAGCTTGATGACGATTTGTGTGGGCTGTGCGTGTTTCGTGGCATTTTGCAGAGCTTCTTGGGCGATGCGGAAGAGGTTGGTTGCCTTCTCGATTTCAAATTGACCAGGCCGCCCGATGAGCTCGAATTGGCAATCGATCTGGAAAAGCGTGGCGGTGTTCTCCGCGAGTTCGCGCAATGCGTTTTGCAGGTCGCCATTCTCCAGCTCCAGTGGAGCCAAGCCGCGCGAGAGCAGATGGGTGTGGTGGATCGCCCGCTCCACGCCTCCCGTAAGGCGGGTGAGGCGGGATTTATGCGGCGAGGAATTTCTCATCTGTTTGGAAATCGCCTCTAACGAATACCGGATGCCTGCGAGTTCCTGGCAGATGCCATCGTGCAAATCCTGACCGATCCGGCGGTGTTCCCGCTCACTGATCTGGATGAGTTCCGTTTCGAGTTGGTGACGGATATCGATTTCTTTTTTCAACTCGGCATTCGCTTTCTGCAGCGAGGCCGTGCGCTGGCTGACCTGCGTTTCCAGACTTTTTTTGGCACGCAACAAGGCCTGCTCCGCATGCTCCCGCGCCGTGCTGTCACTGATCAAACACAGAATCGCCTGCGACTTCGCATTGTCATCGACCAGCGAGGACAAATACCATTCGCAGTGCAGAATCTCGCCGTTCTTTTGCACGGACCGGCAGATCGAAAATGCACTCACGTCCTGACCCGACTTCAGCTTGCGATAAGCTTGTTCAAATTTCGGCAAGTCCTCGGGATGGATCAATGGGAGACAGTCCTGCATGGTTTGTTGCACCTCCGCTTGGGTCCAACCAAAAAGCGACTCCGCTTCGCTGTTCCAAGAAAGGCACCTTCCATCCGCGCTCCACTCGGCAACCGCGAGCGGCGAATTGTTGACGTGATATACAAGCCGCTGCGCGAGTTCATGCATCCGCATCTCGGTCTCGCGGGAGGCCGTGACATCGCGCACCGTCGCAATCAGCGACACCACGCCCTTTCCATCGTCAAACTCCGGCGCCGTGCGCACCTGATAAATCTTGCGTCCCCCAGGCGATGGAAATTGAAACTCCTGCTGCATTCCCTTTCCGGTCTGCACGGTTTGATCCACGAGCATTTTCCAAAATTGACAAAAGGCTTCGTCCATTCCTGCTTCTTTACAGGTCTTGCCGATCACGAACTCCGCCGGCATGCCGAGGAGATTTTTGATTTTGGAATTGGTGTAAAGGCAGCGGACATCGCGACTGATGCGCACGACGATGTCCGGCGATTGCTCGGCGAGGAGACGGAACTGGAGCTCGCTCTCGCGCAGGCGCTCCTCGACCGCACATTTGTGCAGCGCGACTTCGATATGGCTCTCGATCTGGTGTTCCTGAAACGGCTTGATGATGTAGCCGTAAGGGTCGCAGGATTTCGCCCGCTGCAACATGGCCGCATCGGCATGCGCCGTCATGAAAACGACCGGCGTGTTTAATTCGTTGTGGATTCGCTGCGCCGCTTCCACCCCATCAATGCCGTTCGACAGGTTGATATCCATGAGGACGAGATCCGGACGAAGCGACCGAGCGAGATCGAGCGCTTCGGTTCCTTTTCCTGTGTTCCCGCAAACCTCGT
Source organism: Verrucomicrobiia bacterium (assembly GCA_040378625.1). Taxonomy (GTDB): domain Bacteria; phylum Verrucomicrobiota; class Verrucomicrobiia; order Chthoniobacterales; family Terrimicrobiaceae; genus UBA967. The sequence goes on from JBEIMO010000014.1 coordinate 2,604, forward strand.
AGCCCATCTGCTGAAGTCGGCAGACAATATCCTCGGCGATGATCGCCTCATCCTCCACTACGAGAATTTTCCCTTTACTCAACGGTGCCTCCTTTATCGAAACCCCTCAGCGGAAAGCTTACGAGACTCCGGGTTTTGCCATCCACATTGGCCACCACAAACTCACCGTCCAACTGCCGACTGAGCATCTTCACAAGCTTGAGCCCGAGTCCGCCGGACTTTGACTCATTGCTCTCCAGATTACCCGGCCCATTATCGCACACGACGATTTGCACCTGGGCACCGGCTTCGAGATGAAGCGAAATTTCCAACTCGGGTTGCGGGACGTCCTTCAAGCCGTGTGTAATCGCATTCACGATCAGTTCATTCAAAATCAACCCGCAGGGAATGGCCTGATCCACCCCCAGAAATATCGGAGTGAGATTTTTTTGGATCGAAAGCGATGCGCAACACGATGAATAAAGGCTCATCAGGTGCTTCAGCAAATTCTGAGTATAATCTGCCAAATTAATGCTCGAAAAATTGGCGGACCGATACAGCCGCTCATGCACCAGTGCCATGGACTGGATGCGATCAGCCAGATCTTGAAAGACATTCTTCAACTCAGGCGCCTTCACCTCATTGAACTGCATGCGAATCAAACTCGAGATGACCTGCATGTTGTTCTTCACGCGATGGTGCACTTCCTGGAGCAGAACTTCTTTTTCCTTAATCGATCTCTGAATCAAAAGCTCGGCTTTCTTGGCTTCGGTGATGTCCTGCAGCAGACAGGTGATCCGGATCGGCTCACCCTTCCAATTTCTCTTCACTTCAATGTGGAGAGTCTTGAGCACCCGCTCCGTTCCATCTTCCCGAACGACCCGATTCTCATCGCATCCGGATTTGGTGTTCGTCACGGCCGCCAGCAAATACCTTTTAAAGTTGCGCTGATCCGACGGATGAATCGCACTCAGCGCGGTTCGGTGGGCCATCGACACGGAGCGACTTTCGATTCCCAAAATCTGGCACAGCCCTTTCGACCAAGTCACCTGGCCGTCCGAAACACTCCAACTCCAACTCGCCAAATGAGCCAATTCTTCCGCCCTCCCCAAAAGCAGGTCGGAAGGCGGTAGATTTTTACCCTGCTCACAGCCATTGCAGGCCGCTAAAGGGGGATTAGAAGGGATTTCAAAAACCATATGGGTAGGGGGTGGAGGGTTTCTGACGGCGCCCAGACTGGACTGGACTGGACTGGACTGGACTGGACTGGACTGGACTGGACTGGACTGGACTGGACTGGACTGGACTGGACTGGGGCATGGGCGGGGAGGAGAGGGACTCCATGGGTGGGTATTTTGCTTTGTGCACATTGAATGTCAATAGGAGACCCTGTTGCGCGCCACTTCACCGGGTTCCCAACTTATGTCCGAATTCTTGGAAGCCGCTTCCACACGCATTCTCTCGAGGTGCTCGCGCAACCGACTTCCGAAATTTTCGATGATGTCGTAGGCACTCACTTCGCAATCGCCATTCGCCAAGCAATTCAAACCCGGGCGCCATTCGTCCCACTCGCCATCGTCCGAAGCAACCGCAGACGCAGACCGAGAGAGAAGGGGCTGAAACTCACGGGGCGTCGAAATCTCCTGCGGATCGAGAAATGGATGACTGAAAAAATCCATTCCCAGCGGAGCCGTTTTTTGTCGGAGATAAGCCGCTGTGGCAACCGCATGGGGAGTGATGTGGTCGCCGAAAAGCGTGAACAACGCACATTCCCGCTCGCGTTCCAACTCGAGCCATTCCTCCACCCACAAACGAAAATACGGGCTGATCTCATCGCGGCCCGACGCAGCAACGATCACCACATCCGCCGTTGAGGAATTCAAGGCCGCCTTGGTGCGGTTTTCCTGGCACTCCAGAATCCCAGTCTTCCAAACACTCACATCGATCGAGAGGTCCTCCGGAATTTCATGTCGCAAAATCTCACAAGCACGCAGGGCCCGTGCGGCGGAGACGACATTTTCGTAAATGATGACAATACTGAATTGGGGGCGTTCTGGCTTGGTGGAGACGATTTCTGAACATTGTTGGATGAAGTGGTCCATGATGATTTTTTCTGATCGATAATTTTCTGCGTTGGCTAACCCGCGTCATTGCTGGTCGTGCGGCAGGCGGGACTTATTCCACGTCTTCCGCAGCGGTCTCCATGGGGTCATGTGCCCAGAGCCTTCCGCAGTGCTCGATATCTTTTACAAATCCGGCTCAGAACGTCTGTAGGGTCATCACCCAATAGCGAGGGGAATGCGCGTCGCGGTAAAGATGCGACCTATGACAAAAGAAAATCAGGAAGACACGACGACACAGGAACCCGATCTCATCGACATTGTGCCGGACCAACCACTGCCGGACTTTGATTTTCCCCTGACCCACGAGAACTGTGGATATTGCGAGGTCGATCGGCATTCGCACAGCGCGTGGCTTCGCAGTCAATCCGACAAGCAATTGCGCATGCTCATCCAAATGCTCTCACGCAATACAGGACTCCGTCGCTCATGAGTGCCCGTGCAGAAGCCAGACAGTCGGCCGACATCCACCCGATGCCGGAGTTTAAAATTGTGCAACCTTTGGAGACCAAGGTCATGTCGCGTGCCGAAAGAACCGTTACGGAGCTTTTTGCGGAAGCAGACATCGCCATCAACGGCGAGCGTCCCTGCGACATCCGCGTGAACAATCCGAAGTTCTTTCAGCGCGTCCTCGCCGACGGCACGCTGGGATTCGGGGAAGCCTACATGGAGGGCTGGTGGGATTGCGACGATCTAGAGGAACTGTGTTTCCGCGCGATTCGCAACCGCCTGGAATATAAAGTGCGTCCGAGCGCACGAGCGCTGGTGGACGTGGCCTTTGCGATCTTGCTGAACCTGCAGACCAAGTCGCGCGCGCGCATCGTGGGAAAACGCCACTACGACTTAGGCAATGATTTCTTCGGCGCCATGCTGGATCCCTCGATGCAGTATTCCTGCGGGTATTTTAATGGCACCACGGATCTGGCCACTGCGCAGCAGATGAAAATGGAGCTCATTTGTAAAAAGTTGGCTCTGCAACCCGGCATGCGGCTTCTGGACATTGGTTGCGGCTGGGGCGGCCTCGCCCGCTTTGCTGCAGAAAATCATGGCTGCGAGGTCGTCGGCATCACGATCTCGGAAGAACAAAAAGAATATGCCGTCGCCTACAACGCGGGCCTGCCGGTGGAAATACGGCTTCAGGATTACCGCGATGTCACTGGCCAATTCGATGCCATTGCCAGCGTGGGAATGTTCGAACACGTGGGGCCAAAAAATTACCGCCGCTATATGGAGGTCGCTAAAAGATGCCTCAAAGATGACGGGCTTTTCCTTTGCCACACCATCACTGGCAACGAACCCGGCCGCACATGTGACCGCTGGATCTCGCGATACATCTTTGCAAACTCGGCTCTGCCGAGCGCTGCTCAGGTGCTCCAAGCCGCCGAGGGATTGTTTGTCGAAGAGGACATGCACAATCTCGGCCCGTATTATGTGCCGACCCTCCGCGCCTGGGAGGCAGGATTCATGCGATCCCGCGATGAGTTCCGCCTACAATACGGCGAAGACTTTGTGCGCATGTGGCGGTTGTATTTGTTGAGCTGTTCCGGCGCATTCCGTGCCCGCAGCCTACAGGTCTTCCAATTTCTCTTTTCCTCCGACGGCGTGAACGGTCCTCGCCCGATTCGGATCAACTAAACACTCCCTTTTCCTTGTATGAAATTTCTCTTTAAAGAGGATTACGCTATGCAAACAAGCAGCGAGCGAATCCCGCAGTCTTCACGCCCGTCCGTTGCGAGCGTTACATCCTGGGTTGATGAAATAGCCACCCACACTTGCCCGAATCGCATCCACTGGTGCACAGGCTCAGACGCCGAGGACCGCGAAATGCGCGAGGCGATCATTGCCTCCGGCGCCGGACAATGGCTCAATGGCGAAAAGCGGCCGAATTCCCTTCTCGTGCGCAGCGACCCCCGCGATGTCGCCCGCGTGGAGGAACGGACGTTCATTTGCTCCCAATCCAAAAAGGATGCCGGCCCAACGAATAATTGGGAGGCTCCTGAGGTGATGAAGTCGCGCCTTCGCCAACTCATGGAAGGCTGCATGCGCGGTCGGACGATGTATGTCATTCCATTCAGCATGGGACCGGTCGGCTCGCCGATCGCACAATACGGCATCGAAATCACCGACAGCCCCTACGTGGTCGCGAATATGCGCATCATGACGCGCATGAGCCCCGAGGTTTACAACCACATCGAACGCACGGGCGTTTTTGTGAAATGCCTCCACTCGGTCGGTTACCCGCTGGAAGCGGGCGCAACTGATGTGCCGTGGCCATTCAATCCCGAGAATACCTACATCACCCACTTCCCCGAGGATCGACTGGTGATCAGCTTCGGCTCGGGATACGGCGGCAATGCCCTTCTGGGTAAAAAATGCTTTGCGCTGCGAATCGCCTCCGCCATGGCGCGCGACGAAGGGTGGTTGGCGGAGCACATGCTCATTCTTGGCGTGAAAGCGCCGGATGGTCATAAAACCTATGTCACCGCCGCCTTCCCGAGCGCGTGCGGAAAAACCAATTTCGCCATGATGGTCCCGCCAGCCGACTTGAAAAATGCGGGCTGGGAAGTGACCTGCGTGGGAGACGATATCGCGTGGATCAAACCGGGACCGGATGGATACCTTCATGCCATCAATCCCGAGGCTGGCTTCTTCGGCGTTGCCCCCGGCACATCGCGCGGAAGCAACCCGATCGCCATGGACTCCATCCAACGCGACACGATCTTTACCAATGTCGCTCTCACTGACGATGGAGATGTCTGGTGGGAGGGCATGACAAAGGAACCTCCGGCGCATCTCATTGATTGGCTCGGCCGCGATTGGACGCCAGGCCGACAGGATGAGAACGGAAAGCCCATTTTAAGCAGCCACCCGAACAGCCGCTTCACCGCTCCCGCGAGGAACTGCCCGATCATTGACCCTGATTGGGAGAACCCTGCTGGCGTTCCCGTGAGCGCGATTCTTTTCGGCGGACGCCGCAGCACGACGATGCCGTTGATTTTTCAGGCCTTCAACTGGGTGCACGGCGTCTATCTCGGGGCCACCATGGGCTCGGAAACCACCGCCGCTGCGGCAGGTGCGCTCGGGCAGGTGCGTCGCGATCCGATGGCGATGCTGCCATTCTGTGGCTACAATATGGGCGACTACTTCTCCCATTGGCTGGAAATGCGGCATTCCATCAAATACCTACCACGCATTTTCCATGTAAACTTCTTCCGCAAAAACTCCGAGGGGCGCTACCTCTGGCCGGGCTTTGGGGAGAACACGAGGCTCCTGCAATGGATGGTCGAACGCTGCCGCTCCGGCGCCCATGCGCTTGAAACGTCGATCGGTTGGCTGCCGGAATTCCGCGACATCAACATGAATGGACTCGAAGACGATGTGCCAGAAGCGCAGTTCGAGGAAGCCATGAAAATCGATACCGACGAGTGGCATCGCGAACTGCTCATGCAGGACGAGCTTTTCATCAAGCTCTACAGCCAACTTCCGAAGGAAATCATCTTCCAACGCGAGCTGTTGATCTCCCGGCTTTAGGTTGGACCGCGTTGACGGGCGGTAAATTCTGTCGAAAAATTTACGTAAAGTTCACCGCACCGTCGGGACGGACGAAGCGCTGCATGAGGGCAAGAACATCCGGGATGACGGCGTCCATTTCGGCCTCGTTGAATCCTACTTCGCGCAGGGCGTCTTCGTCCGGTTCGTAGTAATATCCATCGGCTCCCACTCCGTAGCCGAGCTGTGTGGCGGCGTGTTTGGTGGCATGGATGAGTGTGACCAACCGGCGATCAGCATCCGGCGCTTCGGAGGGTCTGGGATAGTAATAGCCCACGGAAACAAAGTCCTGAGGGAAGCCCCAGTTTTCGAGCAGGGCCTTGGTGACATCTGTGGAATCGAAACCAAGAATCGCCCGTTCGGCTGCGCTCCATGTCGGGTATTCATCCGGCACGCGGCTGGCAATCTCGTCGAGCGAGCTCATGTTCGCATACGCGAGGGCAAATTTTCCGAGATCGTGCATGAGCCCCGCGGTGTAGGCTGTGGAGGGATCCGCGAGTTGTGTGGTTTTGGCGAACGCTTCAGCGCAGATAGCCACACAGAGCGAGTGACGGCAGAGATCGCCCGGCTCCCATCCATAGCCCTTCAGCGGATGAACGAGCCAACGACCAGTGAGTGTGGTGGCGGCGATGCGGTAGAGCGTTTTGCTACCCAACTTGAGAACCGCATCAGCAATGTTGTCGCACCGCTGGTTGCTGGCGAAGTAGGCGGAATTAGCTGTTCGCAGCACGCTCGCGGCGAGACCGGTGTCGAGCGAGATGAGCATTTCCAACTCGGCCAGATCCGAGGAATTGCCTTCCGTGAGTTTGAGAAGCTTGGGAAGAATCGCCGGCGCACAGGGAATAGAGCGCGTCATTTCAATAACCGACTGAAAATCGGAGGAGGATTTCATCAACGTATAAATACTTCTTTGGCGGGCACCTTAACGAGCACGTCTCCGTTGTAGTTGTTGAGCTTGATCGTGCGGTTCACACGTCCGCTCACTTCCCAAACGGCGACATTCAATTTCATTTTCTGGGTGACTTCGTAAAATTGATCGATGTTTTTGGCTCCGATGCGGAAGAAGTTGTCGGCGGCCATCAACTGGGCTCCGCCAAAAACTTTGATCTCCAAATTCGGACGCTTCGCTCCAGCCTTTTCCAGCACAGTGATGGCTTCCTCGATGCCGCTATCTACAAACATGGCTGGCTTGATTTTTTTGCCTTCGTGAAGGGTTGCCGTGGGCAGCATGGTGTGGAGAAGCCCGCCAATGCGACGCTTGCTGTCGTAAAAGGTAATTCCCAAGCAGGATCCCAATGCATAAGTCGCGAGATAGATAAGCGGATCGGTGGTAAATTTAAATTCAGCCACACCCACAACAGTGGTTCGCATCTCGTTCTCAATATGTGATGGAAGCGTAGCCATTTTTCCTTAATGCCCTTGATACCCCGATTGGTATCGCATTTTAAGGAACAAGAAAGCGCAAATATCAGCGCGTCATGGCTGGACGCGGTCTGGACCGCAGCGGATGTTCCGAGTGGTGACGATCCGCAAGCTGTCCGGCGGCAATGGAAACCTGATACGTCGAGCCGGTGAGCCGCGCGGTGGAGCCGATACCTTGGATTTCCGCAAGCAACTCGTCCACTCCCGACATCACACAAGTTGGCTGGTAAACGTAATCCACCAAATCCTCACGGCGTGTGGATCCAGTGAGCACGAGACACGCCTGCATTCCCACCTCAATCGCGCCGCGCACGTCGGTCTCCATCGTGTCTCCCACCATCATGACCTCATGGGTCTGACGATGAAGCAGTCGGCGGGCACGGAAAAACATGTAGGGATTTGGTTTTCCCAAGTAGTAGGCGCGGCGTCCTGAGCTGGCCTCGAGGTAGGCGGCAAGCGCTCCTGCGCCCGGCCGCGTCACCGTGCTTTTCACCGGACACCAGTAATCGGGATTTGTGCAAACGAGCTTGGCTCCCTTTTCAATCAACTCATGCGCCTTGGCAATCTTCTCCGCGGATGGCGACCCCTCGCCGACGATGACGTAACCGGGGTTGATACTGTCGTTCGGAATTTTGGCCGTGTTCAGCGCGGAGGTGAGACCCGCTTCACCCAGCACAAACGCGGTGCAACGCGGATTAGTCTCCGCGAGGAAGTCGGCTGTGTTTTGAGCCGAGGTGTAGAAGTGTCGTGAAGACAGTCCATCGATGCCGAGGTGTTTGAGTTTTACGACCAAATCCTCCGGCGTGGGTGCTGAGTTGTTTGTGACAAAGACGAATGGCGTGGCCGTTTGCAAAAAGTGAGCCACAAGCTCCGCCGCACCCGGCAAAAGCTGGTTCTCACGGTAAATCACCCCATCCATATCCAACAGATATCCCTTACGGTTCATTTCCCATTGTTCCGGGAGGGGTTTTCCAAGATGTCCACTCCGGCGGGCACATTCTAGCGCCCTCCCTACCGGCGGAATCTCGAAGAGATCGGTTGTCCAATTTTTGAATCCAGAAATCAGACGGCTCGAAAAATAAAACTTCCGCGCATTCCGTCAAGCGCGGGATTTTTTAGATTCGCGAACGAACGCGCTTAAGCGCTGAGATGTTTCTGGACCTCTGCGCTGAGCGTGCGTCCATCCACACGGCCTTCCGCGCGGGCGTTGACGATTTTCATGACAGCGCCCATTTCCTTGCGGGATGTCGCACCGGCTTCTGCAATGGCGGACTGGACGAGTGCCGCGAGTTCCTCAGCAGAAAGTGGCTGAGGAAGATAAACATTAAGCATCGCCATTTCGTCTTTTTCCGTCGCAGCCATTTCGGGGCGTCCCCCTTTTTCAAAGGCCTCGATGGAATCTTGGCGTTTCTTGACTTCTTTGCGAACGATGGCCAGCGCATCGGCATCATCCAAGGCTCCGCCGGCGCCGTGTTTTTCAATCGCTGCATTCATGAGCGATGTTTTAAGCATGCGGAGAACGCTGAGCTTCGCGCTCTCGCGGGCGAGCATGGCGGCTTTGATGTCTTGGTCGATACGGGCTTGGAAGGTCATAAAATTGGGCTATTCGCGGCGGAGCATTTTTTGCTTCGCGTAGGAATTATTGATGATGTCGAGAATGCGCTGGGCGGGAAGAACGCGATCGCCGATCGAGTCGATGTTTCCATCCCGACCAATGACGGCAATGGCAAAACCTTTCGTTACGTTGAATGCCGCGGCGGTGTTTACTCCATCGGGAACAGTCAGAAAGGGAATGTTCGTGCGGACTACTCCGGATTCTTCGGAAAATGCGGCAACGCAGACCAAGCCTTCCGCAGCGAGGCGTTGGTAGATTTTGTTGAGCTGACCGACCTGCGAACGAAATGTCCACTGGCTGGGCTTGGGCGCAATGAGCACGACAAGCGGGCGACCACGCAGATCCTTGGATTTTTTCGCAGCGCCGGAGGAATCCGTCCAAGTAAAATCAGGAACCGAACGGGGAACCTCAGCCAAGAGGGGCGAGGCAAAGCCGATGAAGGCCAAGAGGACGAGAAGGGATTTCATACCTTCATCAATTCCGCTTCCTTGGCGGCTGTAATTTTTTCAATTTCCGCAACAAAGCGGTCGGTGAGCTTTTGAACTTCAGCTTCCGTATCGCGAAGTTCGTCTTCGGTCACCTTGCCGTCTTTCTGCAGCTTCTTCGCGTTTTCAATCGCGGTGCGGCGGCATCCACGCACGCGGACACGCGAGTCCTCGGCGATGCCTTTTACCGTGCGGGTGAGATCGCGGCGGCGTTCCTCGGAAAGCTCAGGAATCGGCAAACGAATGATCTTCCCTTCGGCGGCTGGGGTAATGCCAATGCGGGATTCATTGATGGCGCGTTCGATGTCGCGCGTGGTCGCCGCATCAAATGGCTGAATGACCAGCATGCGGGCCTCTGGCGCGGTAATAAGAGCCAGTTGCTTCAATTTCATGGAACTGCCGTAGCTCTGCACATGGACGTCGAGATTTTCGACGAGGGCTGGCGAGGCTTTGCCGGTGCGGATGGCCAAGAATTCATGCGACATGAATTCCACCGACTTCTCCATGCTTTCTTCGGCTTCAAAAAGGATTTCTTCGATGGTCATGAGTTGGTCTCCGGTTTGTCAGAAACGAGTGTGCCCACGGTTTCGCCGCAGATGGCAAGGAGAATGTTCTCCGGCTTGTTCATATCAAAAACAATGATCGGCATTTTGTTGTCCATGCACAGGCTGAAAGCCGTGGAGTCCATCACCTGCAAACGGCGCGACAAGGCTTCTGTGTAGGTGATGTGAGAAAAACGCTTCGCATCGGGATTTTTGACAGGATCGGAATCGTAGATGCCGTCGACCTTGGTGGCTTTGAGGATCACTTGAGCCCCGATCTCAGCGGCACGGAGAGCGGCTGTGGTGTCGGTGGAGAAAAACGGATTGCCGGTTCCGGCGACAAAGATGACCACACGGCCTTGTTCCAAATGACGCGTGGCACGGCGGAGAATAAATGGTTCGGCGACATTTTGCATTTCAATCGCCGTCTGAACACGGACGGGAACGCCTTGCGCCTCGAGTGCGCTCATGAGGGCGAGCCCATTGATGACCGTAGCCAGCATTCCCATGTAGTCCGCTGTGGTGCGATCCATGCCGCGATGGCTGGCTGCAAGACCGCGCCAGATGTTGCCTCCACCGATAACGATGGCGAGTTCCACTCCGAGTTTTTTAGCTTCGGCGACCTGTGAGGCGATGCCGGCAACGATTTCAGGGTGAATGCTGTCGCGGCTGCCGGGCTCACGGAGCACCTCGCCGCTGAGTTTAAGAACGACTCTTTTGTAGCGAACTTGGGATGAGTGTGACATGCGGGATTGCGACGCATCAAACCGCATCACGAGGCCGGAGGAAAGGACAAATCAAAAATCGTTCCCGGAGCCACGGGATATCCCCTGAGAAAATCGGCTGCGGGCAAGCGTTTGCGCCCTTCGAGTTGGATGGTTTTCAGCGTCAGCGACCCCTTGCCGGCTGCGATAGTAATGCCCTCGGGGCCGGATTTTAAAACCTCACCCGGATTGCCGCCTTCGGGCGATTCAACGGCTTCATGAATTTTCAGCGTCTGTCCGCTAAAGCGCGCAAACGCCCCCGGCCAGGGCGACATCGCCCGAACGCGCAGAGCCAGGCGGGATGCGGGCTCGCGCCAGTCGAGCCATCCATCGGATTTTTTGAGTTTCGTCACATGCGTGGCGAGTGCGTTGTCTTGCGGTGTTCGCGGTGCGGTGCCTGCGGCGATCAGATCGAGTGCGGCCATCAAGGCGGGCGCGGCGAGTGAAGCGAGGCGGTCATGCAACTCTCCGGCAGTTTCCGTGGCACTGATCGGTGTGGGTTGCTTGAGGAGGATATCGCCCGTATCGAGGCCCTCATCCATATACATCACCGTAATGCCAGTTTCGGTATCCCCTGCAAGAATTGCAGCCTGGATTGGCGAAGCGCCGCGGTGTTTTGGAAGAAGGGACGCGTGAAGATTCAGGCAACCGAATTTGGGAATTTGCAGCACACTCGTTGGCAAAATCTGACCGTAAGCCACGACGACCATCACATCAGGTTTCAATGCCTGTAGTTCGGCAATCGATACCTCGGATCGGATTTTTGCGGGTTGGGAAACTGGGAGGCCGTGTTCCTGCGCGAGCAACTTCACTGCCGAGGCGCGCGGCTTCAAATCACGCCCTGCTGGCTTGTCGGGCTGGGTGATAACACTCAGGACTTCGTGTTTTTCAGAATCCAGAAGGGCCTGCAATGCCGGAACCCCAATGTCGCCTGTGCCGCAAAATACAACGCGCATAGGGTGGATTAGAGTAAAAACCGCGAGGCGCTTTGCGGCTGTCTTTGCGCGCGCATTTGCAGGAGCTCGCCGGCGCTCACCTCGCGCTGACCGACCGAAGAGGCACATCCGGTGCAGAGGTAGTCATAAACTTCTTTGTCCGGCAGAACGAGCAAGAGCTTTTCACGAACAGGCATGGCTTTGGCACACTTCTGACAATAGAGCGACGAGGCGCGGAAATTTTCAAACTGCTGCATAATCGGAATTCTTACACTTGTGGGCTGTCACTGACGATATGATCCAAAATGTCGCGCAGGACTTTCACCGGAGCTTGAGTGGCATCGATCGTTGTTACCAATTTCGCCCCGTAATAATCGAGCAGCGGCTTGGATTCCTTGTCATAAGCTTCCAAGCGGCGGCGGATCACTTCCTCATTGGCATCATCGAGGCGATTGTCTTTGAGCGCCCGTTTTTTCAAACGCGCCACAACCTTCTCGCGGTCAGGGCAACTGAGATGAAACACGCGGCGGACGTCGATAATTTCATCCATCAACTGTGCCTGACGCACATTCCGGGGAATGCCATCGAGCAACAGGTAATCAATGTCCGACTTGTAGCGCCCGGCGCTCTCTGCGGCTTTGATAGATTCTTTCCAGAGCTGAATCGTAATCTCATCAGGGACCAACTCGCCTTTGCTCGAGTATTGCAAAAATGTTTTTCCCAACTCGGTGCGAGTATCCAAGCGGCGGAAAACATCGCCACACGCGCAATGATAGAATCGTGGCAAACTGCCCAGCGTGATGCCCTGTGTTCCCTTTCCGCTGCCCGGTGCTCCAAAAAATAAATACGTCGGGTATTTCTCGTTCATGAGAAAATCCTAGTGTTTTCTGGGATGGCATAGCAATCCCTGACATCCAGTGCGGCCGCGGAAAATGGCAGAATTTTTATCCAGCAAGACATTGAATAACAGAATTTAGAAATAATGTCGGCTCAGACGGCAGGTCATCACCCCATGTCGATTTTATCAAAAGAAAAGGCCGCCGGGCAATTCAACCCGGCGGCCAGATCTATTCGAATGGGTGCGCTAATTTACGCAAAAATCATCGCCGACTTCTCCGCGCGTTTGCGGGCGTTGGCATCGAGGATTTTTTTACGGAGACGGAGCGATTTGGGAGTCGCTTCGACGTATTCGTCGGGAGCGATGTATTCCAACGAACGCTCGAGGCTCATTTCGATTGGCGGGGCAAGGGAGATACCTTTGCCATCACCTTGACTGCGCATATTCGTGAGTTTTTTCGCCTTGCAGGGGTTGACCGGCATATCGTCGGGGCGTGAGTTTTCGCCGATGATCATGCCTTCGTAAATTTCCTCCTGTGGTCCAATGAAGAGGCGACCGCGTTCTTGGATGCTTTCCAACGCGTAGGCCATGCTGGTGCCGCCTTCCATGGAAACAAGAACGCCGTTGTTGCGGCTTGGGATTTCGCCTTTGTGCGGTCCGTATTCTTTGAAGAGATGGCTCGCGATGCCGTGGCCTTTGGTAAGGTTGACGAGGTCGGTTTCGAAACCGATGAGTCCGCGTGTCGGAATGAAAGACTGCACATAAACGCTGTGGGTTTTGTGCTCCATGTTCACGATCTCCGCCTTACGTCCAGCGAGGGATTGCAGGATGTCGCCCAAGTTTTCCGAAGGCACATCCACGTAGAGTGATTCCATCGGCTCGAGAACGGAACCGTCCTCAGCGCGTTTGAAAATAACCTCAGGGCGCGAGACGAGAAGCTCGAAGCCTTCGCGGCGCATTTGTTCGACGAGAACGGCGATCTGCATTTCTCCGCGGGCCTTCACGTCGAAGTGACCGGCGATGTCGGTGTCGTTGACGGAAATAGAAACGTTGCCGCGTGTTTCTTTGATGAGGCGATCACGAATCTGACGCGCAGTGAGGAGCTTTCCTTCGCGGCCCGCGAGAGGAGAATCGTTCACACAGATTTTCATCGAGATGGTCGGAGGATCGATTTCCACGAATGGAAGCGCCTCGCGGTCTTCGGTGTCGGTGAGTGTTTCGCCGATGAAAACTTCCTCAAATCCGCTGATGCCAACGATGTCGCCAGCGAAGGCCTCTTCGACCTGAACCTTCTCCAAACCTTCGTGCGAGAAGATCGCGGTGACTTTGCCCTTCTCCTTATTGTTGCCTTTGTGGATGCAGACGATGCTCTGCCCCATTTTTACGGAACCGCTGATAATGCGGCCATAGGCGATTCGGCCGAGGTAGTCGCTGTAGTCGAGGTTCGACACGAGCATCTGGAAGTAATCCACTTCAGGCTTTGGTGGCGGCGGAATATGCTGAACGATGGCCTCGTAGAGCGGCTCCATGTTTTCAGCAGGATCGTTAATGTCCTTCTTCGCGTAGCCTTGCTTGGCGCTCGCGTAGATGTGCGGGAAATCAAGCTGCTCGTCCGTGGCGTCGAGTTCCATGAACAATTCGAAAACCATGTCGAGGACCTTGTGGGGACGGGCATTTTCGCGGTCGATCTTGTTGATGACCACAATCGGCTTGAGGCCGTTTTCCATCGCCTTGCGGAGCACGAATTTTGTTTGGGCCTGAGGACCGTCGTGGGAATCAACCACAAGCAAAACACCGTCGACCATTTTCATGATGCGCTCGACCTCGCCGCCGAAATCCGCGTGACCGGGAGTGTCCACGATGTTGACGTGATAATCTTTCCAACGGAATGCGGCATTCTTGGCGCGGATTGTGATGCCTTTTTCTTTTTCAAGATCCATCGAGTCCATCATGCGCTCGTCGGTTTTTTGATTCGAGCGGAAGGTGCCGGCGTGCTTGAGCAATTGATCCACGAGCGTTGTCTTGCCGTGATCGACGTGGGCGATAATGGCGATGTTGCGAATTTTATCCATAAAATGAGTTGAGCTGCTGATCGAGCGGGCACGGACTATGCTGTGCGTATCCGCCTCTGTCAATAAACCCTGTGCAAAACGTTTTGAGCGGCTGCGTTTATTGCAGCTCGAAATTGATATTCACCGAGTAGCCATCGGTTGTGCCAAGACCACCGGGAAGCGGGTCAATGCGTGACACACGCTTGAGCGCCGCCAGAACGGAGGAATCCATCACGGGATTGCCGCTGCCTTTGACAATTTCCGCACTGGCAATCGAACCGTCTTTGAGAATTTTGACTTTCACGGTGCAGACAAACGATTTGTTTTGCTCAAAAATGGATGTCGGCTGCTCCCATTGGCTGAAGAACCGGTCATGGATCAACTCGTGATACCAGCCAAACTGTCCTGCGGCACCGGCTCCACCTTTGCCTGTGCCTCCCGCTCCGCCAGTTCCAGTGCCTTGTCCCGATCCCCCGGCTTTTGCCGTGCCTTGTCCGGCGGCCTTGTTTCCTTCACCACCGACCGCGGTGCCGGGGGATGCGCCCGGAGAAGCCTTGGGCGAGGCTCCAGGCGAGGCGTTCGGAGATGCTCCGGGCGAAGCTTTGGGAGAAGCGGATGGTGAAGCTGACGATTTCGGCGATGCAGTAGGTGTTGCGCTTGGGGACGCTTTGGGAGTGGCGCTCGGAGAGGGCTTCGGCGTCGCACTCGGCGAAGGCTTCGGTTTGGGCGTCGGGGTCGGAGTTGGTTTCGGCGTTGGAGTGGGAGACGGCGTCGGTTTTGGTGTTGGCTTGGGGGTGGGCTTCGGTGTGGGAGTCGCATCCACAATATCCGATTTATCAGGTTTAATCTCGGGCGTCGGCACCGGGGTTGGTTCTGGCGTCGGCTCTGGTGTGGGACGAGGAGTCGGCTTGGGCTTAGGTGTTGGCTTCGGTTCCTCCGGCTCTGCCTGATGCATCTCAGCGCCCCCGGCCGCGCCCGATGAAAACGAACCGGGGTTGACCCACGTGATTTCGCCCTGTGGTTTTTTGATTTCGCGGCGGGTGAAAATGAGGATTCCTGCGATGAGCAACAGGTGCGCCATCGCTATCAGAATCAGGTTCCGCCGGAATTGCGGATTTTCCATATCAGCGTTTCTGTGCGCCGGCTTCCGGCTGATCTTTGAGCGTCATTACTCCGACTTTATTAATACCAACGCGCTGGAGGATATCCATAACGGCAATGAATTTTTGAATAGGCAACTCAAAGTGCGGGCGCACGACAACGGCGGTGTCCGGTTTTTCCTGCCGCAGCGCGGCTAGACGAGCCTCCAGATCCTCGGGAGTGATCAGATCGTTGTTAATTTTCAGCACGTTGTTTTTATCAATCGAAATATTGAACGTCTCGGACGGGTTTGACGCCCCCGCAGCCGTCGAACTTTTAGGAACCACAAGATCCATGCTGTTTTCGATCAGCGGCGTCGTGATCATGAAAATAATCAGGAGCACGAAGACCAGATCGAGCATGGGGGTGATATTCAGCTCGGTAAGCGTATGAAGACCGTTTTTCGAGGAGTGGCGTCGCATTCGATGAGATGATTGCTAGGAACGACGCCCCTCGCGGGATCCGAACTCCACATAGCGGTGCTCAACTTCCGAAGAAAATTCTGCGGCAAAATTGTCCGCCTGCACGAGCAAGGATCGCAGAGTGGTTACCAAAAAATTATAACCAAACATCGCCGGAATCGCGACGAGGAGACTGATGATTGTGGTAATCAATGAACCGGAGATACCGGGTGCCATCGCGGCCAGATTGGCATTACCCGATGCCGCAATTCCGGCGAACGCATCCATGACGCCCCATACGGTTCCGAGCAAACCTAGGAACGGAGCGCCGCTGACCGCGGTAGATAGGACGATCATTTGCGATTCGAGCTTAAGAGCGCTTTCGCCGACCGCACGTTCCATCGCGGCTTGAACCGAACGCATTTGCGCCGGTGTGATTTTTTCAGCACCCCGGAGTCGCGAGCTAAAGGATTCATCGACCTCCACGGATCCCATCATCTGAAAACAAAGCTCGTTCGCACCAGCCTCGTAAATTTCATAAATATTCGATCCGTCAAAGTGGATGCTTTTTTCGTGGATACGCAATGGAAGACGATCCTGATGGAAGATCGCATTGAAGCGTTCGTTCTGCCGCTTACAAAAACTCAAATAGCGAATCTTTGTAACCATCACGGCCCAGCTGAAAATCGAGGCCAAGAAGAGCGCCATGAGGATCAGTTTGCCCTCGAGCGTGCTTTCGGTGAACGCGTAGACAATTCCGGCGGCGATTATCATGTTGTGCAGAGATGCCCCGACATCATTCCAGTGTTACGATCCATAAAACATTCCTAAATGACACTGGGTGCAGGGAATTGCAAAACGATTCTTTTGCCATTCTCAGGAAATGGGTTTTAAATAGCGACCATGAGCGGTTCTCGCCTTATTGCATTTTTTCTCATGATTGTCTCGGTGACCCCGTTGATGGCGCAAAATCCGCCTCCACGGGAAAATCCCTACGATGTCATTGCGCGTATTTTTCAGCCTCTGTGGGGTGTTCTTTTAACGGAATCCAATGCCCCGCACCGCGCGGCAACCATCACTCTTGAAATGGCAGACGTGAGCGGACGCCTGCCCCGCGAGATGAAAGGGGCCATCCTTCGCGCCCATGTGGAATTCCCGGATAAAGTCAAAGTCGAGGCGCCGGTGCTCGGCGAACAATTTATCATCTGCCGAAAAGGAAATGACGTCTGGGCGACGCCTGGCGAGAAAGTGAAATTTTTGGCCTCCCAATTCAAAGTCGTGCCACAAAAAAATACGCGCTTGAACACACCGATTTTCCTGCCGATCACGCCACAACAGGCGATTTTCCTCCCTGCCCTATTTTCTGTGGCGCGGCCTGATGTGGCCGAGGTGGAAACGCTCAATGGCGAGGACTGCCGCGTGCTGACCGCCGGG
>JBEIMO010000015.1:0-19436 GCA_040378625.1 Verrucomicrobiia bacterium
CGACAAGGGCGGAGTAGTTCCTCCGCCGGCACTTCCCCCGCCTCCAGTATTGCCTCCACCACCTAAGCCAACGCCAACGCCAACAAAAAGTAAGATTTAAGAGAGAAGACCGTGAGGGTATTTTTGTTTTCTCTGCTCTGTTTAACGGCAGTTTTATTTGCCGCAGATCCGGTTGAATTCCGTGTTGGGTCATTTTCTTTTGAGCGACCGCAAGGTTGGCATTGGATTGTGCCAACATCCTCCATGCGCAAGGCGCAGTTGGCAGTTCCTAATACAAAGGGAGAGGCTGCTGAGGTAAATTTCTTCCACTTCGGGGCAGGTCAAGGAGGCGGAGTTAAAGCGAATGTCGATCGATGGTTTGGGCAATTTCAAAATGCGACAAACTCACAAAAAGAATCCAACATCGCAGGCACGGTGGTTGTTCTTGTTGAGGCTAAGGGCACATTTTTTAGTGGAATGCCAGGAGGTCCAACGACACCAAAGGAAGACTATGCCTTGCGCGGGGCTATTCTTCGTGATGATTCCCATGGCGATGTTTTTGTTAAAATGACCGGCCCTGCCAATTTGCTGGAATCCGCTCAAGAGGGTTTCGATAAAATGGTGGGTGATGCGGCAAAGTCAAAGCGTTGAGTTTTTTTAATGTTGCTCGCTTCCGCTGATTTCCTAAAAACCAATAAAACTCGTCGTAGTCTTCAAGCGCTAAGGAAGATTTTTCGCTAATGGCCTCCCCTAAAAAGCGCCTTGATGCGGCCCTTGTTGAGGCTGGCTTTTTTGATTCCATTGAAAAAGCGACGCGCAATGTGATGGCTGGTCTTGTTTTTGTGAATGGTCACCCCTCTTCGAAGCCTGGATTTTCTGTGACTGGAGATGACGTTCTTTCGCTCGCAAAAAAAGAAAAATATGTCGGACGTGGAGGTCACAAAATCGAAGCCGCACTCAGCCATTTTGGAATCAATCCCGCGGGTTTGGTTTGCATCGATGTTGGCGCATCCACAGGCGGCTTTACCGATTGCCTCCTTCAGCAGGGAGCCAGTTTTGTTTATGCGGTTGATGTCGGTCACAACCAATTTGATTGGCGGTTGCGTCAAGATCCCCGTGTGGATTGCCGAGAGGGAATCAATGCGCGATTCTTGGAGTTGAGTGATTTTGAGCGGCAGCCTGAGTTGGCTGTGGGGGATGTGAGTTTTATTTCTCTCACAATGATTCTGCCGGCCGTGTTTCGCATACTGCCTCCTGGCGCAGATGCGGTCTTTTTAATTAAGCCACAATTTGAGGCTCTGCGAAATGAAGTGGGTGCAGGTGGAATTGTTCGTGATGAGGGTGTGAGAAAAAGCTGCCTCCAAAAAATCCAAAATTTTGTTTTGGAGTCAGGTCACGAATGGTTGGGAGTCATGGAATCTCCCATCAAGGGACGCGATGGGAATATCGAGTATTTAGCTCATATCCGCACAGCGCCGAATGTTTCAAAAAATTAGAAATTAAAATTCAATCCAGTGCTGAAGGTGGTTTGGGTTTGGTTGTTGGAACCTCGGCCTGAGGTCATCATTAAAGTATTTTGCCAAGCGGCCCATTCACGCAGTCGCCAGTTCATTGTTGCATTTGTGAGATAGTGGCTCGATGGGCCTTCCAGAGAATCGTTTTTTGACTTGCTCAGTCCCACATTTAGCGACTGCTCGTAACCGCCAGAGAGGGACAAATCGATGCCTTTTATGAGCCTCTGCGTAATCGTTCCCATTAAGCCTCGGGTTACGTTATATTGATCGGGCGACAAGCTCGAGAATCCTTGGTTTTGGTAAAGAGACAGAGAGAGTCGGGTCTTCTCACGCGCATTCCAACCAGCGGCCAAACTAAAGTTCGGGCGGATATCAGCGCCCTGCATTCCGAGATTGATCTTAAAGTAAGTTTTCTCAGTGGGAGTATAACCGATGGATCCCGTATAGATCGGCCTCAATCCAGTGTAAGCAGAATCTGCGATGTCTTGATCTGTGACGTAGCCTGCGCCAGCTCCGCCATTGATCGAGAACTTGGGTGCGATTTGGTAAGTCGCAATCACCATCGAGTCGAAGTATCTGCGTCCTTGATTCGTTCCTACATAAATTTTTTGCAAATCCTGTCCGACGCTTAAAACAAGTCGCAGATTTGTTTTTGGGGTTACCAAATAATCCGCAAACGTGCTCACGCCGACATTGATGCTGTTACTGGTGGGTTGGGGGGCATCGCCCGGGGCGACTTGCGCTCTGGAAGTATTTGAATAGGTCAAGCTGGCAGCCGCGCCAGCACTGAAGGCGTCAGAAAAAACATAGCGTCCGGATAACGAAGTGGAAGTTGAAGTTTGCAGGTTGTTCACACCGGATACGATGTCATAGCCATTGCCTGAGGACGCGCTGGTGGAGAGATTGAGGGAAAGTCGGTTGTTTGTGTATCCAAGATCCAGGGCGCTTGTGACGGCGATAGGGTTGCGCTGAGAGCCTATGCCGGCGGCTGTATAATCTTGGTTAAAGAAGTAGGTGTAGCCTGATGCAGCGCGGGCTCCCAAGGTCCACACGCCTACTTCTCGTTGGTAGTTTGCAGCGAATGTCGGCGATGAAAACATACTTTGACTGCTGCTTGAACCAGTGTTCTCACCGAGGGAATTTTGGTTGGAATATTGATACCCGTTTGACACTCCCAGATTGAAATCGAGAGGACCAAAGCGAAGGCGACGTTGGATGGCTTGGGCTGTCTTATCGATATTGTCCACCCAGTTTTTTGTGGTCTCACCCAGAATCGTTTCGCCGGCTTGTTCCTCATCAAGGCCTCCATTTGGCTGGAAATATTGAGGCATCACTTCGCGGTCTGCGTGCTTGCCAGCCCAACGAGATCGGAACTCCGCATCCTTAACGGTCAAGACAGTCTGCGCGGCAAGGCGCGGCCCAACAAGGAGGGCCATGGCCAATACCAAGAACAAGACTAGTCGTGCCGATTTATGTCTCAAAGGGTGGATGGGAAAACTATTTTTTCACAAAGAATGCTTATGTTTTTTGCAATCGATTTGATGTGATTTATTGGGGTGGCGGGAGGAATGGCCTATGCATATTTGAGGTGTCTCGTTTTTTCAAGGCATGGTTTTGAATTCAAGGGGCATTTATATCGGATTTTTTCTGATTTTCGTCTATTCTACTTTAGTTAAATGCGCACTTTTGCTGATGGGGTGAGTCCGAGTCGTTCGGCAGTTAACACAAGTTGCGCTAGGGATTCGGTTCCCATCTTTTGCATGACGCGACTTCGGTGAACTTTAATCGTCTGTTCGCCGATTTTCATTTTGTCGGCGATAAGTTTGTTTGGCTTGCCAGAAACAACTTCTAGGAAAACTTGTGATTCCCGGGGTGTCAGTAAGGCCAAGCGCGCTTTGAGTTCTTGGATTTCTTTTCGGCTTTCTTTTTTTTCTTCAGCTCTTTTTAAACCTAAATGGATGGCGGTGAGGAGTTCGTTGTCTTTTACCGGTTTTGTTAAAAAATCGACGGCCCCCGACTTTATAGCGCGAACACTCATGGGAATATCTCCGTTGCCAGAGAGAAAAATGATCGAAATGAGAGAATCCTCCGCGAGTAGATGTTGCTGAAGTTCCATGCCGGTCATCTCTGGCATTGATACATCCAACACAAGACAAGCCGGTTGATCGGGTTTTCTCGCGGCTAAGAAATCGCTCGCGCTCTGGTAGGATTGTGTTTGAAAGCCCTCGGTTTTTAAAAGTCTGGTCAGGGCTTTTAAAAGCGCGGGTTCATCATCAACTAAAAACACATTGGGGCTTGTTTTCATAAGTTTGGGATTTAGCAGGGGAGGGTGAAATGAAAGGTGGCGCCATGAGATTTATTGGGTTCGCACCATAAACGTCCACCATGGGCGCGGATGATGGTTTGGCAAATAGTTAGCCCCAATCCAAGTCCATTCGGCTTGGTCGAATGAAACGCTTCAAAAATTTGATCCGCATTCTCGGGAAGCCCACAGCCGTTGTCTCGAATCGAAAACCGCAGGGATGCACCTTCATTAATGCATGATAGGGTGATGATTTTGTCGCGTGATCCATTGTTGGTCATGGCATCGCAGGCATTTTTTATTAGATTGACCAGAACTTGTTCCACGGGAATACGGTCCGCAGGAATAACTGGTAATCTTTGGGAGTGCCTTTGGTTGACAATAACTTTAGCGGATTCGACTTCGGC
This sequence comes from Verrucomicrobiia bacterium, assembly GCA_040378625.1. GTDB lineage: Bacteria > Verrucomicrobiota > Verrucomicrobiia > Chthoniobacterales > Terrimicrobiaceae > UBA967. Next base: position 4,203 of record JBEIMO010000015.1, read on the forward strand.
TTTTGTGAGTTGTAGGGCTTTTGTAAAAAGTTCTGCAGGAGCAACGGGTTCCAAAATAGGTTCGCCTCGTCTTAAAATGGCCCGCAGACGTTTAATAACATCTGCTGCGCGGATATCCGCCGTCACGATATCATCCAAAATCTCGCGCAATTCTTTTAAATCAGGGGTTTCTGCGGAAAGAAGACGCTGCGCGGCTTGGGCATTACTTAAAATGATGGCGAGCGGTTGGTTCAATTCATGGGCGAGTGAGCTGGAGAGTTCGCTCATGGAAGCCATACGAGCAAGGTGGGCTACCTCCTCACGTTGCTTGGCCGCTTCCCGCGAGATCGCGCGCTGAGCACTGACGTCAATACCGATGCCCACCAAATGGGGTTTGCCATAGATTTCGACGCGGACAGCTGTAAAAAAATACCTGACTGCCTGGCCATCTTTTCTGATCAAATCCAACTCGATTTCGTTAGCACCTTTGGAGAACGCACGGTCCCACGCCTCCTCCAATTTCGGCAAATCTTCTTCTTTGAACAATGATTCCACTCGCATGTCTTTGGTTTCCTCATTCGCATAGCCTGTGATTTTTTCATGTTGGGAATTCCACCTAACAATCCGTCCGTCTCGGGAGTGCAGATAAAGCATGCCGGGAGCGCTTTCAAAAATGGCATCGGTCAGTTCGCGTTCACGCCGCAGTTCGCTTTCACGGATTTGCAGATCGTTGGCCAATTGAGCACTGCGAATCATGTCGTTGCTCAGTTCGGCTCCCATGGACGCGACGATTCCAAGGAAAAATAGGCTCGCAATAATCGGTGCATCAATCACATCCCAGAGCACCAACATGGTTTGCATGGAAAGTGCCAACACGAAGAAAACCATGCTCGTTCCTACGCTCAGTGATCGCCTGTAGTTTCCATCCCGATATCCGCGGAAAGTAGCGTCCACCAGATAAACCGCGAGCAGCAAAAGGCTGACTTGACCGATTAGCATGAGCGGATTGGGAATACCGTCAGCGACAGTGACATTTTGGCCAAGGAAGGAAATGCGGCGAACCTCAGTAATGTTGGTATAGTAAACGTTTGGGCTAAGGGAAAAATTTAAAAACAACCCGAGTGTGCGGAGTCCGCAAACACCGGCGGCAAGCCATATGCGACCAGATCCCAAGTAAAAATGCACGAATCCGACAAGCGAGACCGTCATTAACCACAAGGGCAAGTTGAACCACTGAAGAGCATTGCCATAGGCCTCTGCTGTCGAGGCATTCATCATGGCTAGTTCACTTCCGGCCATGCCGGCAGTGCCTGTGGCCATCAAGCAGAACATCAAGCTGGATAGGGCATCACGCTGCCGAAGCCAGACGAATCCGTGCACGGCGGCTAATGTCAGGGAGGTTGCGGCCACCATGGACCAGATGATAATGACCCAGCTCAAGGTAGTTGATTCCTTCCAGTCAACACCCCGCGATCAGAATAAAACCAGCGCACAAAGGTTTATAGCCTTTTGCGCACGTGTTGATCAAGTCTCAACCTGAACGGATTTGCGGTTTTGAAATCACCCGATGCAGTGATTCAACTAACAACTTTCCCAGTGCCCGACATGAGGTCATTATCGCACCCATATGTCGCCACTTCGAATTGCAATTCTGGGCTCGGGAAAAGGATCGAATTTTCGATCCATTCTTGCCGCAGTGAATTCCGGACGTCTCCAAGTGCAGCCGGTTCTCGTCATGTCTGACAACGCCGATGCGGGTATTCTTGATCTGGCGCGAGACGCAGGAATTGCCGCCGATGTGATCCGTGAAGACAAATTTCGCACGCGTCTCTCGGAATCAGTCGAATCCGCTCTGGCTGCCCGACTGCGCGATTCGGGGGCCGAAATCGTCGTCCTCGCGGGTTACATGCGAATGGTTAAATCTCCGATTCTTGAGGCATTTCCCAGACGGATCATAAATATTCATCCATCCTTGCTGCCTGCATTCCCTGGCTTGGAGGCTTGGAAACAGGCGAAGCGGGCGGGTGTCCAAAAAACTGGATGCACCGTGCATTTTGTGGATGGCGGTATGGACACTGGAGAAATCATCGCACAATCCGAAGTGCCGGTTTTGCCTGATGACACCGATGAGTCGCTTCATGCGCGCATCCAGGTAGCAGAGCACGAGCTTTTCCCTCGCGTGCTGGAGCGTTTTGCGACGAGGGAACTGCCATGAGTCGTTTTCGTCTCTACGATTTAAACCCCGAGCAACAACGCGCTGCCACGCATGATGCGGGGCCGTTGCTCATTCTTGCTGGTGCTGGAACAGGGAAAACCCGAACGATTGTTGCGAGGATCACATGGCTCGTCGCGCAGGGAGTTGATCCCGCAAAAATTCTGGCGGTCACGTTTACCAATAAAGCCGCCCGTGAAATGAAGGAGCGCATCAAGGGAATGATTGATGAGAAAGCCTCGGAGATCACAGCCTGCACGTTTCATGCACTTTGCGTGCGTATCCTGAGAGGTGATGCCGACAAACTCGGATACAAAAATAATTTCACAATTTTCGATGAGGGGGATCAGTTGGGGCTGATTAAAAAAGTCATCAATCGCGTTACAGCGAAAGACGAGAAAATGGATCCTGGTCTCGCAAAGAACCTCATCAGCAAAGCCAAGAACAATGGTTGGGCAGCGCCTCAGGATGATGAAACCATCATCGGCGCGGTTTATGCCCGCTACAATCGCGAGCTTCTGGCTCTCAATGCCATGGATTTTGATGACCTGCTTGTTCAGGCCGTCAAGCTTCTAAACGACCATCCGGACGTTCGAGAAAAATGGCAATCGCGTTACTGCCAAATGTTGGTCGATGAGTTTCAGGATACCAATCGCCTTCAACTTGATCTCGTGAGCCTTCTCGCATCCGGCAATCCTCCGAATATCTGCGTCGTGGGTGATGACGATCAGAGCATCTACGGTTGGCGCGGGGCTGAAGTCTCGAACATCCTCGAATTTGAAAAGCATTTTCCGAATCCCGAAATCATTCGGCTCGAGCAAAATTATCGTAGCACCAGTGCGATTCTTTCGGCGGCAAACAGGCTGATTAAAAACAACCCTCGGCGGCGTGGAAAAAACCTCTGGAGCTCGCAACCAGGCGGAGATCCCGTTCATGTGGTCTCAGTGCCTGATGACAAAACCGAAGCCGAATTTGTCATTGGAGAAGTCGGCGCGATCCGCAATACGAATCAAATTCCATGGGAGCACTTCGCCATCATTTACCGCATGAATGCGCAGTCCCGCTTGCTGGAGGAAAATCTCCGCCGCATGCGGATTCCCTATCGATTGGTTGGCGGGAAAAGTTTTTTTGATCGGCGGGAGGTTAAAGACATATTGGCGACGATGGCCTGCCTGATTAACACGCAGGACGATATTTCACTTTTGCGTATCATCAATACGCCTCCACGAGGTATTGGCGCGACGACTGTTGAGCTTGCCTTGGAGCAAAGCGCAAAGGAAAACAAAAGTCTTTTTGAGACCCTGACCTCGGTGTCGTTTGAGGAGCAGGTTTCCCGCAAAACCGCTGCAGCGATCCGCACGTTTGGCGAGGAACTCGCTGCCGCCCGCATTCACATTATGACGCCGGGGGCTAATGTCTGTGAACTCGTCACCAACTTCTTGGTGGATTCAGGATATTTCGAGGATCTCAAGCGCTCCTGCAAAACTCCCGAAGAGGCATTAAATCGAGAGGCTGGGGCGAAGGAAGTTTTGAATGCCCTTTCCGATCATCAGGCTAAAAAACGTGGCGATCTCCGGGATTTTCTCGATGAACTCTCGCTCAATCGTGAGCGCGAAGAGGACAAAAAAGACGAAGCGCGTGGGCTGACTCTTATTACATTGCACGCCGCCAAAGGCCTCGAATTTCCGCATGTTTTTCTTGTGGGCGCCGAGGATGGGATTTTGCCTCATGAACGTTCCAAATCGGAAGGAACCGTGGATGAAGAGCGCCGGCTCTTTTATGTCGGCATCACCCGCGCCATGAAAACCCTGACAATTACTCATTGCCGGAATCGCTTAAAATTTGGCTCGGCGATGTATTGTCGGCAGAGCCCCTTTATTGCAGAAGCCGATGGAGAGGGAGTTCTCATCGAAACCTACGAGGATATCATGAATCGCCCAGTAGCCGAAGAAGACGTTGCCGCCTCCTTCGCCTCTCTGCGAGCGATGTTGGCTCAGGATTGAGCCTGGGCGCGGAATTTTTCCAGAGTTTTTTCGGCGGCTTCCAATGCTGTGAGGTTCTGAATTTCCACCCGCCCTTCTTCAGAAGAGAGCCAGCGAGAGACGACTTGAATCGCGGCTTCGAGGTTTGGTGTTGGAAGCTTGCTGGCAGGTTTGAGCGATCGTTGAAGGATGGCTGGAATGTTGGGCGCTGCGGGTTTGGTAGCTGGTGGAGTAGTTCCTCCATTCAGCCATGCCTCTAATTCTGGAAGAACATCCTCGGGCACTTGGAAGCGCTGCCAGATATTGTCTTCATGATCGGGATCGATGGATACGATAAATTCCGTGGCAAGGCTGAGATTGGGTGAATGTGCGCGGATTAATTCTTTGCACTTGTCGCTCTGCATTTTAAGGCGGCCTTTTGTGCCTGTGCTGTATTTTCGCGTTTCCATAAAATCTGGTTTTCGTTGGATTGCTATTTTTAGTCCAACCATTTCGTTGCCCAATGGGAGATGCTTCGCGTAGTCTCCCGCACCATGCCTAAGGATACTTCGATCAAAAAAATTCTTCTTATTGGATCCGGTCCCATTGTGATCGGTCAGGGTTGCGAATTCGACTACTCGGGCGTTCAAGCATGCAAGGCGCTTGCCGAGGAAGGCTACGAAGTCGTTTTGGTGAATTCAAACCCCGCCACAATCATGACAGATCCGGAGTTTGCTCAACGCACATACATCGAGCCGATCACCCCGGAGGTCATTGAAAAAATTCTCGAACGCGAAAAACCAGATGCCGTTTTGCCGACACTCGGTGGCCAGACCGCTCTGAATGCCGCAATGGCCCTTGTGGAAAATGGCGCGCTGGAACGTCACGGCGCCCGTCTCATTGGCGCGAATGCCGAAGCCATCAAGCGGGGAGAGGATCGCTTGATCTTTAAAAATATCATGCTCGAAATCGGGCTGGATTGCGCAAAGTCCGGGGTTGCCCACACGCTCGATGAGGCACGCGCGGTGGCGGTGGAGATTGGAACGTATCCTCTCATTATTCGCCCAGCTTTCACTTTGGGAGGTGCGGGTGGTGGAATCGCCTATAATCGTGAGGAGCTTGAGGAAATTGTGCGGCGTGGACTCGATCTCTCGCCGGTCAGCGAAGTTCTCGTCGAGGAATCACTGCTCGGATGGAAGGAATTTGAAATGGAGGTCATGCGTGACCGCGCCGACAACTGCGTGGTTATCTGTTCGATTGAAAACCTCGATCCCATGGGCGTTCACACGGGAGATTCCATTACCGTCGCTCCGATCCAGACTTTGACGGATAAAGAATATCAGGCGATGCGCGATGCAAGTTTCGCCGTCATTCGGGCTATCGGCGTGGAGACCGGAGGATCGAATATCCAATTTTCCGTGAATCCTGAAAACGGACGGATGATTGTCATCGAAATGAACCCGCGCGTTTCGCGGAGTTCGGCGCTGGCTTCAAAGGCAACGGGATTTCCGATTGCCAAGATCGCTGCCAAGTTGGCGGTGGGCTACACGCTCGATGAATTAAAAAACGATATCACGCAAGTTACGCCAGCCTGTTTCGAGCCGGCGATTGACTACGTTGTTACAAAAATTCCTCGGTTCACTTTCGAAAAATTCCCGCAAGCCGATCCGTCGCTGACGACTCAAATGAAGAGCGTGGGCGAGGCGATGGCCATTGGACGCACATTCAAAGAGTCACTGCAAAAAGCCCTGCGCTCGTTGGAAATTGGACGCTTTGGGTTGGGTGCAGATGGCAAGGACATCACTCCTGATATCGAGACGATCCGCCAAAAACTCCGCATTCCATGTGCCGAACGGATATTCTTCCTTCGTTATGCGTTTCTAGCCGGGTTAGGCGTTGAGGAAATTCATCAGATTTCGTCCATCGACCGCTGGTTTTTGGAGCACATCCGTTTGATTGTTGAAGAGGAAAAAAGTATCGCGGCGAAGTCCACTCCGCTTGACGCTGCAGGCTTTCGTCGCGCCAAACGCTTTGGTTTTTCAGATCGCCAACTGGCTCACCTCACGAAAACAACGGAACCCGCAATTCGTGCTGCCCGTAAGGCTGCGGGCATTGTGCCGACCTATCGATTGGTCGATACCTGCGCCGCGGAGTTCGAGGCATTCACGCCATATTATTACTCAACCTACGGCGATGAGAATGAAACCCGCTCGAGTGATCTAAAAAAAGTTCTCATTCTCGGGGGTGGTCCAAATCGTATCGGCCAAGGTATTGAGTTTGATTACTGCTGCGTGCATGCGGCTTTTGCGCTGAAGGAACTTGGTTGGGAGACGATCATGGTCAACTCGAACCCTGAGACGGTTTCAACCGACTACGATACCAGTGACAAATTGTATTTTGAGCCGCTCACGCTCGAAGATGTTCTGAACATCTACGAGCAGGAAAAAGCGGATGCGGTGATCGTGCAGTTCGGTGGTCAAACGCCGTTGAATCTCGCTGCTGGGCTCGAAGCCAACGGATGCCGAATCATCGGAACCCAACCGCGCAGTATTGAAATGGCGGAAGACCGCAAACACTTCTCGGCTATGCTCGACAAATTAGGCCTGCGTCAGACCAAAGGCGGAACGGCGACCAATGAGCAAGAGGCGGTGGATGTTGCGGCCCGTATCGGATATCCGGTTCTTGTTCGTCCTTCGTTCGTTCTTGGCGGACGAGCCATGGAGATTGTTCATGATGAGGCCGACCTGCGCCGCTACATTCGCACCGCGGTGGAAGCCAGTCCGGAGCGCCCGGTTCTTGTGGATCGGTTCTTGGAAGATGCTACGGAAGTCGATGTGGACTGCATTTCCGATGGCGAAATCTGCGTCATTGGTGGGGTGATGGAACACATCGAACAGGCTGGTATTCACTCGGGTGACAGCGCCTGTGTCATCCCGAGCTTCTCGCTTTCTTCGGAAATTCTGAAAACCATTAAAGAAGCCACTAAATCCATGGCACTCGAGTTGCAGGTGAGGGGATTGATGAACGTGCAATTTGCGATCAAGGATGATGTGGTCTATATTCTTGAAGTGAATCCACGCGCCTCACGCACAGTGCCATTTGTCAGCAAAGCCACGGGAATTCCTCTCGCGAAGCTTGCCGCCAAGGTTATGGCTGGAAAAACTCTCTGTGAACTCGGTTTCACCGAGGAGGTAATTCCACCTTACTACTCCGTGAAGGAAGCCGTATTTCCATTCATCAAATTCCCTGGTCTCGACATTATTCTGGGGCCGGAAATGCGTTCGACTGGCGAAGTTATGGGCATCGATCCGGATCTCGGAATTGCCTATGCAAAAAGCCAGATGTCCGCACAACCCGCACTCCCGCTCAAGGGCAACGTGTTTATCAGCGTGAAGGATTCCGACAAGCCAGCCGCTCTCGAAGTGGCTCGGGATCTCGCTGAGCTGGGTTACAAAATTCATGCATCGTCCGGAACCGCGAAATTCTTTGCTGAATCAGGAATGCCAGTTCCTGTGATGCTGAAAATTCGTGAAGGCCGTCCAAACGTTGTGGATGCCATTAAAAATGGGGATGTGCATTTTATTCTCAACACACCAAGCGGTCGTGCTCCTCGTGAGGATGAGGTTGCGATTCGCAGCGCGGCTGTGGCGGCTAGAGTTCCAACTATGACAACGCTCCGTGCCGCTCGCGCCAGTGTTAATGCGCTTCGCGCCCTGTTGAAGCATGGCTATGGCGTGAAGAGTATTCAGGAATATCACGCTTAAACGTTTGGATAATGAACAAGTTGATTTGTAAAAATGGTCGTGAGCTGAAAGCCGGATGCGCTTTAGCAACAGGGCTTTTTTTAGCGGCTTGTTCTTCACCGGCGCCAGAACCTCCTAAGCCTTCTCGCTTGGGAGTTTATTCGACAGCTTATCTCACAGAGGAAAACCTGATCATTAATGTTCCGCAGGTCGCCTCCAAGACTGCTCCTACCAAGCCAGCACCCAAGCGGGATTGGAGTTGGCAGGGGGATGGAGTTATTGGCGCCCCTTCGATTGTCATTGACCTCAGTGACCAGAAAGCAACCTTCTATAAAGCAGGAAATGCCGTTGGATTTTCAACCGTTTCGACCGGGCGCGAAGGGTTTAGCACGCCATCCGGAAATTTCAGGGTCATTCAAAAAAACCAAAATCACGTTTCAAGCCTTTATGGGGATTTTGTTAATGCCGAAGGAAAGGTTGTTGTTTCGAATGTCGATGTGACCAAGGATAAATGCCCTGCGGGAGCAAAATTCAAAGGTGCTCCGATGCCGTTCTTCATGCGGGTCAACGGTGCGGTGGGTATGCATGCCGGTTTTCTTCCGGGGTATCCGGCCTCTCATGGTTGTATCCGTATGCCGCGCGGAGCTGCTCAAAGGTTTTTTGAAAATGCCCCCGAAGGAACGCCCGTTCGCATAGTTCATTAAAGCCGTTCCTGTTCGCCTGCACTTGCACGTAATGGGCTGAGTGATAATGTCAGCGCGTATGAATTATTTCGATTCGGCAGCGCTTCCATTAGCCGTCGCTCCTGCACTGGTTCGTGGAGCGGGAGATCAACCGATGACCAATCTTTGGCAAATCATTGTTGCTGGTGGTCCGGTCATGTGGCCATTGGGTGCCCTTTCTATTTTGGGTCTGATGTTAATTTTTGGCTATCTGATCACATTGAGACGAGGCGCTGTGGTGAGTGCGAATTATATGCACACGGCCGATGCGTTGCTTCGAACCAAAGATCTCAATGGACTCCTGGCGATCTCGAATCGCCATAATGAAGCCATTGCAGGAGTGATGGAACGCACCTTGCACTTCATGACCAAAAATCCCGGAGCGACAGTCAACGAGGCGCGCGAAATTGCCATGGCCGAAGGGGTGCGTCTGTCCGGTTTATGGAATCAGAGAATCAGCTACCTCTCGGATATCGGCTCGCTGGCTCCGATGGTTGGTCTTTTTGGAACGGTGCTGGGAATGATCAAATCCTTTACCGGTCTTGCGAGTGAGGTTGTTGCGTCGCGACCAGCCATACTTGCCGGAGGCGTTTCTGAAGCCCTTGTGGCGACTGCAGCAGGTTTGTTGATCGGTGTTCCTGCGATGGTGGCGTATGCGTATTTTCGAGGCCGTGTTCAGGTCATGATTTCTGATCTTGAGGCGGCATCGACTGTCTTGATCGCTCAGCTCGGCATTTTATTTCCCTCAAAAACTTCGAGGGACTGACATGCGTTTCTTTGCTGTGGCAACTGCCGGCTTACCTCAGGAATGAAAAAGCCATTGCTCGTAGTTTTCATTTCGAGCGCAGTTGCCACTTGTTTGGCGCAAGATATTGAAGTCCGTCGCGCACTGCCTGTGGGGACGCCTTCCATGGATGATTATCCAAACCCTGCATGGATTAATCGAGTTGTTCCAGAGCCAGAGGTTCGGCGTGCACTCCCTGTTGGCAACATAACGGTCAATCCGACACCTGAACCCACGCCGACAGCGCCTGAGACGAAGCCTGTGGTTACCCCAATCGTCGATGATCCTTCCAACATTCGCATCGCGCCATCATCGCCAACAAATCCTTCCGCACTCGATCGGGCCAATAATTTTTACTTTCGGAAGATGTATGACGTCGCAATTCCAGAGTATGAAAAATTTCTGGTATCCTCGACCGATGCCACAGGACGTGATGGTGCTTTGTTCCGCCTGGCGGAGTCGCACCGAATGGCTGGAAATCCGGCGGCCGCTCGTGCGGGATATGAGAAGTTGCTCATGGAATTTAAATCCGGCGAATTTGCGGCATCGGGAGCCTATCGGTTGGGTGAGATTCTTTTAGCCGAAAAACGCTTTGAGCCTGCTGCCATCCAGTTTGATTTGGCCAGTCGCGAAGCGCGTGAGGCGGAGGTGCGGCTTTCTGCAGCTTACTTTGCAGCCTGTAGTCTCGATGCCCAGAAAAAGGATGAAATGGCTGAAGAGCGCTATCGAGCTGTTCTGGCGGCCTCGGGTAAAAATCCGTATTACGACAATGCGTCGATGGCGCTGGCAGGAATCCAAGGGCGTAACGGAAAAAAACAGGCGGCTCTTGAGAGTTATGAAGAACTCATTTCCAAAGCAACGGCACCAGATGTCGCTTGTTCTGCTGCATTGCAGGCGGCATTTTTAGCTAGGGAATTGGGATTGAGTGATAAGGCAATCAGGCACTATGACAAGGCGGCCTCGCTATCTCAGGATGCTAAAACCAAGTCCGACGCCATGCTGGCAGCACTGCGACTGCGATATGAATCGGGAGATTTTTCCGGCATCACATCGAAAGGCGAGGGGATCGCCGGACAGTTACCCTTGGAGAGCCGAGCGGAATTTCTCACGATTCTTGGCGCAGCATTTCGTAAAACAGGTAAGGAAGCCGAGGCACGCAAGGTTTATGATAGGTTGGTCAAAGAATTCCCAGAGACCGCAACAAGTGCGGAGACGCTCTATCAGAGGCTTCTAACGCTATCCGCCACCAAAGACAAAAGTCTGCCTGCAGAAGTGGATGCCTTTCTCAAAAAGTCCAACGAACCCAGACAAAACGCATTTGCATTACTTCTGAAAGCTGAGTCACTTTTTGAACAGGGAAATTATGCGGATGCCGCGCGGGTCTATGGATCACTGGGGCAAAATGAATTTCTTAATAAAGAGCAGCGTGTGGCCTCGCTTTACAAGAATGCCTGGTGCCTGGCGGCTTCTGGAGATCCTGCTGGGGCAATTGCCGCTTACGCCGTTTTTTTAGACAAATTTCCCAACGACGAACTCTCATCAACAGCGGTTCTTCAGCGTGGTCTCGCCAATCAAAAAATACAAAAGTTTGATGACGCTATTCGGGATTTTGAACTCATTATCTCGAAATATCCTTACAGCAAAGAGGTCGAATTGGCCTTGCTGCAAAAGGCGCTGACGTGTGGTCAGCAAAAAAACTATGCGGTGATGACTCAGGCATTTCAGGAGTTGTTGCAAAAGTTTCCTAATACCGCGGCTGCAGCTCAGGCCTATTTTTGGCTTGGTTGGGCGGCATTTGAAAATAAGGACTATTCACAGGCTATTCCTTATCTCGATAAGGCTCGAGTCTTGGATGCCAAGAACTACCAAGAACGTTCCAGTCTGCGAATTCTTCTTGCCCATTATCAGTTGCAAAATCGCACAGAGGCTTTGCGTGAAAGCCAAGCCTGCAAACAAATCCCAGGGGACGTTGCCATTTGGCTGGCGCAGGGATGTATGGACGACAAAAAACCTGCCCAAGCGGAAAAACTTCTTCTCCCTCTTGCCTCAGGGAATTCGATGGAGCCTGTGGCTTGGATTCTTCTTTCCGAGTCCCAATTGGCACTCGAAAAATTTAAGGAAGCGAAGGCATCGGGGGAAAAATTTATTAGTTTAACCGATGAAGCGCCCATGAGGTCGCGAGGCTTTGTTGCGAAGGCCAAGGCCTCGCTGGGTCTCAAACAAAATGCCGAAGCTCGCCACTCGGCAGAACAGGCCATGCAACTTCAACCTGAAGGACTGCTCAATGCTGATTCTCGCATGGTTCTAGGTGAGGTCTTTTTTTTAGAGGCTGATTACGATTCTTCGGCGCGTGCCTTTATGACTGTGGCGGTTCTGACGGATGATCCCGTTCTTACTCCTAAAGCGTTAAAGCGTGCGTCAGAGTCTTATCGCCGCATTCAGAAGGATGCCGAAGCAGAAAAGGCCTTGAAGGAAATACGAGATAGATTTCCCTCGTCGGGTCTCAATGCGGGTATTTGAGAACAATGCGTTGAATTCACAAAGTTAGACTTTGCGAAATTTATAAAATCCATTTTCTAAAAAACAACATGCCAACATACGTTTACGAAACCATTACTCAAAATGAAGCAGAAGTGCCCGAATGCTTCGAAATTCGCCAATCCATGAAGGATCCTGCTCTCACCCATCATCCCGAAAGTGGCAAACCCGTCCGCCGCGTGATACTCGCCGGTAACTTGCTGACAAAATCGAATGCCGGAAGCTCTTCCACGGGACGATGTGGATGTGGGACGTCAGGGTGTTGCTGATTCGTCCCTCTCCATAATGTCCCTGCCATTATTTTTTTATTCGTTGCACAGGAAAATCCTGCCGGAGTCCAAAAGATCGGCCTCGCGTTTTTCCAGGAAAAACTCTTGACCCAGAAAGCTGTGGCCCAATAGTATTCGCTCCCCTCTAAATTTTAAGAAAGTAGGTGAATATATGCCGGAAGTAATGGTTAAAAAAGGTGAGCCGATTGATCGCGCCCTCAAGCGCCTCAAGGGTAAGATTGACGCAGAAGGTCTTATGGATGAAGTGCGTCGTCTTCGTGCTTTTGAAACTCCCGTCCAGCGCACACGCCGCAAAGCAAAAAACAATGCGAAGCGTGCTAAGTTGAAGATTCGATTCAACTTCAACCCAGTGTCCTAAATTGGGCTCTAAAAAGGTTGTTTTTGCCGGCTGCGGTTTCCTAGGGGATGCCGCAGCCGGTTTGTTTTTGGGCTCGGGATGGAGCGTTCTCGGTCTATGCGCCACTCAGGAATCTGCCGCGCGCTTGGCCGATCGTCCTTATTCCGTTTTAGCGGCCGATATTTCCCAGCCGCTCTTGGTTCCCAAAGGATGGGATTTACCTGATCTGGTCATCCACTGTGCCAGTTCCGGCCGAGGGGGAGCCGATGCTTATCGGGCGGTGTATCGGGATGGTCTAAAAAATCTCATCGAAGCATTTCGACCGCAGCGAGCGATTTTTACGGGAAGCACGTCGGTTTATGCCCAGACGGATGGATCTTGGATCACAGAGGAATCTCCTGCCGAGCCGGATCGAGAAACAGGGCATGTTCTTCTCGAAGCCGAATCCCTGGCTCTAAGTTGCGGAGGAATTGTTGCCCGCTTGGCTGGAATCTATGGTCCAGGGCGATCCGTTCTACTTCGCAAATTTTTGGAAGGCACCGCAGTTCTTGAAGCTGGCGGGGGACGGTGGATTAACCAAATTCATCGGGATGATGCCGCCTCGGCGCTTCTGCATTTATCGAATCTGCAGATGGCCTCTGGGGTTTACAATGTGTGCGACAATACTCCTGCCACGCAGCGTGAGATTTATCAGTGGATGGCGGATTTTACAAAACGTCCACTACCGCCCGAAGGTCCGGCGGATCTCAATCGCAAACGTGGTTGGACAAGCAAGCGGATCAGCAATGAGAAACTTCGCAAAAGCGGTTGGAATCCTGAATTTCCGAGTTTCTCAAAGGCTCTCTCCGTTTTGCTTGATTGTCAGGCGTGCTGAACACGGACGCGGCGAAGTTTTCCCTTTTGGCGGATGACCACGCGACCGCTATCGAGCAGATCGACCATCGCGGCGACGGTTTCTTTGCTGTTGCGGGCGCAGGATCCGACAATGGAGATAAGCTCGCCGAGGGAGTATTTGGTGCGGTTGATTTTTTTGTAGATGTTTTTCATGGCAGTATGCATTTGATAAATTGGACAGCATCACTAATGCCAATGTTCAAAAAAACTACCATGGGGAGAAATCCCTTCGGGATTCCACTGATTTTGATGAGCTTTACAGGGAAGAAAAAAGGGCCTCGCGCATTGTTTCCAGTGGCGCTGGACGATTAAACCAAATTTCAAAAGCCAAAGCGCCCTGATGGAGCAGCATGCTCAAGCCATTTGCGCCGCGTGCCCCTGCTGCTGCGGCATCTTCAAGCAAGCGAGATGTGCCTCCCGCATAGACTGTATCGTAAACAAGGTGATTGGCGGTCAGGAGAGATGCTGGAATAACCGCAGGATCGCTGCGTTTCATACCGAGTGAAGTGGCATTGATGATAAGATCCGCATTGGCAAGTTCGCGGGCGAGCGCGGCCTCATCAAATGGAATGGCGGAGAGTCGATCGTATGATTTGCTTGGGGCGTTTTTTTGAAAATACACGGCGAGTTCTGCTGCAAGTTTCTCACCCTTTTCAAGAGTGCGATTAACCAGAACCAAACGTTCGCAGTGCTCCATGGCGCATTGGACGGCAATCGCCCTGCCGGCTCCGCCTCCCGCTCCGAGGAGGACGACGCGCAAATCTCGGAGCTCGGCGTTGAACTCTTCGCGGATCGCGCGCACAAGTCCAGGTCCATCGGTATTGAATCCATGGAGCTTTTCTCCATTCACGACGATTGTGTTCACACTCCCCGAAGCGCGGGCGTAGTCGTCTGCTACATCCACGCCGTCGAGAGCAGAGGCTTTGTGTGGAATTGTGACATTTGCGCCGAGAAATCCAGCTGCGGGGAGTGTTTTCAGAACCTCAGGGAAGCGCTCTGGTGGAACGTGGATGCGTGTGTATTGAGCGTGGATGCCGCAGGCTTGGAGCGCAGCATTATGAAAACCTGGGGAGCGGGAATGGGCCACGGGATCGCCAAGGACACCAAGGCGGATAGGTGGATCGAACGCTGCAAAACGTGCTGGGTTTTGAACCAAGTCGTCTGCAGAAAAAATTTCCGGCACTTGCATGGCATCACCCAACCATTGCTGGTGGGTGCTGGCAAGGCAGGGATTGCTGGATTAGGCCATTCGGGAGAGGAGTTCGGTGAGGTAGGGCAAAAGTTGCTTCTTGCGTGAGACAATGCCATCCAATCGCCAGGCATGCTGACCTTCTTCGGGAAAGTCGATGAGCCGAGTGAAGCTCTCGGTGCCGCGCACAAGGAGAACGGAATTTTGGGTGTTCACGTCGGTGATGAGCAATGTCGAGAAAAGGTATCCGTGAGAGGCTCGGTATTTTTCAAGTTCCTCGATAAGTGTCGTCTTCTTCTGCTCGACGTGAGAGAAGCTGATTTCCTCAATCTGGGAAACGCTGAAGACTTGGCCGCGTTCTTCGTATTCTTTGCAATCCGCTGTGATGACGTTTTTGCTAGAAAGGGTAAGGAGAGGAGATCCAACAGAAAAAATCTCCGAGGCCAAATCAGCGGGCGTAATGCCGCAGATCTGGGACAAGCTTTCCATAACCTGGCGATCGACATCCGTCGTTGTGGGCGAGGTGAGATTGAGGGTATCGGAAATAAGGCCGCACATGAGCATGCCGGCGACAGCTTTTGGGAC
>JBEIMO010000016.1:0-18624 GCA_040378625.1 Verrucomicrobiia bacterium
CAGACCTGCACAAAAACCGTTTGCGTGATTTGGTTTGTCCAAGACGTGCCGGCGCCGGTTTCACTGATCCAATTGTATTTTTCAGCGATCGAGGTAATGAGTGGTGCGAGTTCTTTTCCGGCGGGTTCGCCCAGTGGCGAGGCGTCCGCCAGAACGGTGACTTCGGCATCGCTGTCGATATAATCCACGATCGACGCGGCAATCCGTTCCAAGTAGCGGAAGTAATTTCCTCCCAGCCCATTTGACATGGCAATGTCCCTTGTTCCGAAGTTGGGCAGGTTGGTGTTGATGATGACTGCGATATTCGACGCGCGGATGGCGGCCGTAGCTCCAAAATTCGTATTTGTGGCGCAATCATTGATATTCCACTTGGGCAGGTTGGCTTGGGCATAGTTGGAAAATGTTCCGTTGGTATTGGTGAAGCCTCTCGAAATAAAATCCTGACTGGGGCCGGTTACATAAGTGTAAAGGTGTTTTTTAGCCTCGTAATCCGCCCGATTAGGAAAAATCTGGGCATAATTGCGGATCCAAGGGTCTTTATTGGTCGCAGATGCAAATACCAGTGCGGAGTTGGTATTGAGGAGATTTGTGTTTCCGGTAATTGAGATCGGAACCAAGGCTGGAGCATTCGACCAACCCGATCGGTTCGTGTTGGTTGACCACCCGTGCTGCGCCAGATTCAATTTGGACTGCTCATCGACCACAAAAAAGGCAACGCGCATATTTGTGATGCCGGTGGAATTTGTGAAGTAAATCCAGGGAGCATTGAAATTTGTCGCGCCTGAATTGGCGAGAATTCTGAATCCGCCCGACATTTTATTGGCATTGATCGCGTTGGAGGAATTCGTGTTGGTTGCCTGCGCGAGGTAATTTGTTAAAGCCGCAGGCCCTGAGGTTCGCGTGCTCAGATAGTTTGTCAGGTTTCCCGAAATAAGAGGCAACACATTCGATGCGGAAGAGTTGCCGCCAGTTTGAATATAAAAAACAGGATGCAACGAACTCTGGATGTTAGTTGAGAGGACTAAAAACCCCGCATTGGTTCCAATCGATTCCGCGATGGCTTGACAAATCATGTTGGCTCCCGCTTCCGCTGCGAGGTCAGCTTGGAATTTATTCGCAATGCTTCGCGAAACCGCCCGCTCCAGGCTCATGCTCTGAAGAAACGCGACGACGATCGTGCTGAGAACAACGACCACCAAAAGCGTTGTCACTAACGCGGAGGCTTTTTCCCTCAGATCTCTTTGTTTCATTTGGTCTATTTGGCGAAAATTTACGGGGTCGACAGGTTCACGCGGGTGGTGAAGATTTTGGTGTTTTTCAGGTAGTCCGAGGAATTGGTATCCGCGCGCAAGGCGGTCCAGTCAGCCTGTGTAAGCAATCGGCGGGAACGCTCGTTGTTCACGGAAACAATCCGGATTTCCACCAGATGCGGGAGCGGACAGAGAGCGGGATTCCAATTCGTGGAAAAATTCGTCACCCCACCGGAAGCATTCGTCTCTGCAACGAGCGGGGTGATCTGGAGGTCGAGAACATTGCGGGCAAGAATTTCGCAATTCGTATTCGAGGGGGTGACGTTCGAAAACAGTGCACGTCCGTTGGTCAGGTTCGCGAAGGTTTCATTGCTCTCGATAAAATAGCGGTAGATGTTCCAGCCCTGCTGCCCATTGGTTCCGGCGATCGGGCTTTTCGGGCCATAGGCGGCAAAGAAGCCGATCGAACAAACATCGCTTTGGCTGTTGGGCGACTGCGCCGTGAGCGGCAATGTCGCAAGGAAGCCGATCTGGCTTTTCGCAAGCGTGGAAGCATCGCTGCCCGGAAGATTCGTTTGAAAATAATTGGTGTTTGTTGAAGCGAAAAGGGCTTCCAAATCTGAAGCCATAATCTGCAAAGCCGCCCGCGCTTCCCGATATGCCTCCGCCCGGTTTTCCGTCGTGCGCCACAGCAACGTCGAACTCTGCACCACATTCAACAAAACGACCAAAAGGATCGAAAGCACCCCCATCGCCACCAACAACTCAACCAGAGTAAATGCGTGTTTTTTTGAGACAGGATGGACAGGATTTCCAAGATTTACAGGAGAAGGACGAAACGTTCTATGTTTTCGCTTAAACTGCAAAGAAGACGCTCCAAAATTAAGGATTAAGCCGATTTCAATGCCTGTGGATTTGAGATAATTTACAAGCTGCACTTCATGGGAGGCATGGATGTCCTGCGCGGCCTTTAATTCAAGAATGACTGCGTTTTCGATAACAATATCGGCGACGAAGTCGCCAACAGGCTCGCCTTGGTAGTGAACGGGAATCCGATGATTAGGAACCGCATTGATACCATGGCGCTGCAATTCGATTAACAATGCGTTTTTGTAAACAGATTCGAGAGACCCTGGCCCAAGTGTTTTATGCACCGTCATCGCACAACCGATGATTTGTTCCGTGAGATCTTCCTTTTCCATTAAGTCAGCGCCTCCTGTTAATCATGGGAATCCTGTCATCCTGTCGAAAACCTAATACCCCAGCAGGGTCGCAAACGTTTTTGTCAGGCGGTTGGTTGGCGGGGCGGCGGCGGGTGAATGCACGTCGACTTGCACCCGCGAAAGGTTCGATAGGCCGGTGTTCGTAAAGACAGAAATCTGGGCCAAAAAATCCACATCGGGCACCGATGCCGTGCTGTTCGTCAAATAGACGGCCTCGCCGGTTTCTCGAAAGGCAATGACTGTGTTCGTTGTGGTTTGGGAGAGATCGACCAACGTGCCGGTTGTGGAGTTGATCGAGACCGTCCGGTTTGCGCCTGATCCATATTGAAGTTCCGAAAAAATCCGACGGGCGATATGCGTGGCATCGGTTTCCGACAAACTCTCCCGCCCTGTCTTCCAAGCGAGCGGAAGCATTCCCATCACAGCCACAATCGCAAACGAGACAATCCCCAGCGCAATGACGACCTCGACGAGGGAGAACGCCTGCGTGAGGTTGGGCCTCATCTTAACGTCGTAATATCCAGTGTGGTTCTGCCCGTGTAGCGTGCGATCGAGATAACTTCGAATCCGCCGCCGGCAGCGTTTTGATTTTGTTTCTGCTTGGTGATGGCCGCTTCATTTCCCGATGAGCCCCGCTGACCCTCTGTCAGAGCGACGCGGAGGCCTTGAGCGCTTTTTGGGGATTGCACCGCGCCAGAAGCAGAAAATTGCACGGCCCCCAGATTCGTTTCCTGCGGGTTGCCTGGAAGCTTATCGAGAGAACTGCGCACACCAGCTAAAGCGGGGCTGTTATTTAAAATCTCCGAGGTCGAATCCTCCCCATGAAAAATGACGCCACGTGGAAGTTTGATCCATCGACTGAGTGGCTCCCAATCGGATCCATCATCATTTTTACGCATCACCAAAAGCGAATCGCGTTCATCGCCTTCGCGTTTCCAGAGAAGCACCACCACGTCACGGCCATTTTCGAGTGCTGCTGCACGGGCCTGCTCCAATGTGTTCATGACGGTTGTCACCGCTCCCTTGCGGCCTGTGGATGCCGTCATGCTTGCGAAAGCCGGAGTCAGCAACGCCATGAGAACGGAAATCACGGCAACAATGCAGAGAAGTTCAATCAGCGAGAAGGCCTCGGCATCCTTTAATGGGAACTCCCGATTTTTTGAAAGGCGTTTCATGGCCGCCTTTCATAAAAGCCCGATGCACCCCGTCGGAAGTGTGAGTTTGTTACAAAAGCGTCAACTAACCTCAGACGTAATCCGAAAACTCGTATAAACCGGGATCACGTTCCATGCGGCGAGGGCGCGCTTTTGTTACGGATTTGTCATCTCTGGACGCAGTAGGTTCTTCAGGAAAATCCATCCCCTCAAAGGCATCGCCGAATTCCTCCTCCAGTTTTTCAGGATCCTCGCCAGCTTCCAAGCGACGGATCATATGCTCCATCTCAGACGGCATCGCTTGGCCTGTGGCCTCGGTCATTTTTCGCATCATCCGGCCCAGCATGCGCGGGTCAGGATTGTTTTCATCCATGCCGGACATATCGCGTTCCATTTCAGCCATCATGCGTTCCATGCGGGGATCTTCAGGGTCAGGGCCACCGGAATCCGATGTTTCCTTGGCGCGGCCGGTGAAGGCAAATTTGGAAATCATCTTCTCCATGCGCGCGGAAGGATTGTCCGGGCACTTGGGCAGCTTGTCGGCATACGAAAGGCTGCGTGCGAAAAACGAGTAAATCTTGTTCGTGTCAGGCGAGTAGAATTCGTAGATCGGCATGGTAAAAACTGTTTAATTCAGCCCCAGAAGCTAGCCACAATTCGCATTTCAGTCCACCCCCTGATTAATCCACTTCCTTGCATCAATCTCGCCATTTTTTATTACAAAAACAATTTGCTATTAACATTATCCGATTTTTTTGTCCGATCGGACAAAAAAATTGGAAATGCGCAGCGTGGGACGGAATAGGGGATTGGGCGCGGGAGGATGGTGTTAGTAGGATTTTGCCCAGACGACCCGTTGTTTGCTGGGTTCTCCGCTGAATGGGCATATGCCGGCTTCGGGCGAATCTTCGAAGGGGATGCAGCGGATGGTGACTTTGAGGTCGTTTTTGATTTGTTCCTCGACCGCTTTGCTGCCGTTCCAATGGGTCAGCGCAAATCCACCGTGGATCTCGGGTTTGGAGGAATTTTTTGGTGTGAAGAAATTGTAAAAATCCTCTTTGGAATCGATGTGGCGCGTGTGGGTGTCGCGGTATTCGGTGGCGCGTTGGAGGAGGATGGCTTGAATTTCGTCGAGCATCGCAGTCGCCTTGGAAGGGATTTCTGCGAGTGGCAAAAATTCCTTTTCCTTCGGTGTGCGGTCGCGGCGAGCCACGGCAGCGGTCCCTTGAGCCAAATCGCGCGGGCCAATCTCGATGCGGATCGGAACACCTTTTTTAATCCACTCCCAGTTTTTGACGCCGCCGCCGAGATCGCGGTTGTCAACTTCCACGCCGAGCGGAGAGCCATGATAGCTGACGCTGCGAAGTTCTTTGGCGAGGGCTTCGGCCGCCTCAAGAATGGCTGCTTTGGTGTCCTCTTTTGGAGTGATGGGCACAATCACAACATGGGTCGCAGCGATGCGCGGAGGCACGATCAGGCCGTCATCATCCGAGTGGGTCATGATCAATGTGCCGATCAAGCGAGTGCTGACGCCCCAGCTTGTGGTCCACGCGTGTTCGAGTTGGCCGGCGCGGGATTGGAATTGGATGCCCGATGCCTTCGAAAAATTCTGCCCGAGGAAATGCGATGTTCCCGCTTGGATGGCCTTGCGGTCCTGAACCATCGCCTCGATGCAAAACGTCTGCACAGCGCCGGGGAAGCGCTCACCTTCGCTCTTCTCGCCGCATAGAACCGGCAACGCCAAAAAGTCGCGCGCAAATGTTTCGTAAACGCGCAGCATTTTCATGGTTTCCTCTTCGGCCTCGGCGCGTGTCTCGTGGGCGGTGTGGCCTTCCTGCCAGAGAAATTCAGCGGTGCGCAGAAACAGGCGGGGACGCATTTCCCAGCGGACAACGTTTGCCCACTGGTTGAGAAGAATCGGGAGGTCGCGCCAGGATTTGACCCAGCGGGCATACGCCGCGCCAATGATCGTCTCCGAGGTGGGGCGGACGACGAGTGGTTCGCTGAGTTCACCGGCCGGCACGAGTTTTCCGTCTTTTGCCTCCAGGCGATGGTGAGTGACGACGGCGCATTCCTTGGCGAATCCTTCCACGTGGGCGGCCTCTTTTTCGAGATAGCTGAGAGGGATGAACAGCGGGAAGTAGGCGTTGCGGTGGCCTGTGGCTTTGAACATGCCGTCAAGAACCTCCTGCATGCGCTCCCACAGCGCGTAGCCCCAGGGCTTGATGACCATGCAACCGCGCACTTCGGAATTCTCAGCCAAATCGGCGGCGCGAATCACCTGCTGATACCATTCTGGAAAATCTTCGTCTCTTCTTGGCGTTACCGCCGTCTGTTGTTTGTCGCTCATTTCGGCGAAATCATTGCGACGGCACTCATCTGGTAAAGACAAAATACATTTTTTAAGGAGCTAATAAATTACGCGAGGCTTGCCCTCTTATGACTGGAGCGGGTTTGCGTGCGATTGAATCTGGAAAAAATTCCGGGGACTGCTCTAATGGCGGCGCTTGAAGAAAATTATCGAATTGTTGTGGACCGATAAGTCCGATGCCTACGCGCGGCGGCTTTGGTTGTTGTTCTTCGCTATTGTGGCGCTCTTGGCATTTTTTCAACCTGCGCACCGCAATATCACCCACCACTACAGTCGCGCTGCATTCCATTGGTGGAAATCGCAGGACATGTATTCGCTCACAGGAAATGGATACCTCTATTTTCCTCAAGCCGTCTTGGTGTATGCGCCTTTCGCCTGGCAAGAATTTCCTGACGAATTGGGGGCATTTAAAAAAACGCCACTCAGCGAAACATTGATTCCGTATCTCCCTTTGCGGATCGCGGAGGTTCTCTATCGAGCCTTCGCACTGGGTATTTTCGCGTGGGCCATTTGGCGGATGTGCAAAATTTTTAAACCGGATGCCAAAACGGCCAGCCTCTTTGCGCTTGTCACGGTTTTGACGCTACCAGCCTCGTTGACCGCTGGAAGAAACGGTCAATTCAACATGCTGCTCTCGGCGTCGATTATTTTAGCTGCGGTCGAGGCATCGAATAGGCACTGGTGGAAGTGTGTGTTTTGGCTGATCGCCGGAATCATTTTAAAACCACTGGGCATCGTTCCAATGTTGCTCTTTGTGGCGCTCTTCAAGCCGCTCTGGTGGCGGATTCCTGTTGGGTTGGCCGTTTTTGTTGCGTTGTCCTTTGTGCATTACAATCCGGACTATGTTGTGCGTCAGTGGCAGATGTGCATTCAGCAAATGCAGGTGGCAAGCCTGCCGCTGGATAACCTGTTTGACGACATCTCAGCTATGTTTGCCACTTTTGGAATTCATCTTGCCGATGCGACATGGTTTTACATCCGCGCTGGGTTCGCGCCGATCACGTTGCTTCTCTCCTGGCGCATGGTTCGCTTGTATGGGGATAAATTGGCTCCATTTTTAGTAGCGGCGTTGGCTTCGGCATATTTGATGATTTTTAATCCCCGGACAGAGACGGTTTCATTCGTTTTGCTCTCGCCCTATATCGCGCTTTTGGCGGCAATCATCTTTCGTCAGAAAGCGCCAATGGCGTTGGGATGGCTTTTGGTCTTCCTCTGCGTGGGGCTGGGATCGGACTGCTATGGAGACATCTACAAGGTGACGAAAATTTGGTTCAAACCAATGCTCTCTTGTATCTTCTTGTTAGTCTTAGCTGCTCTCGCCTTCAAAAAAGCCGAGTTTCTTGACTGGCAAAAGAAAGCTGCAGATCCGCAATAAATTTCAGGCAGCGAATTTTCTGAACGTGAAATCAGGTGGAGCAGCTTACAGCTTGTGTCCCATCTTTTTCTTTTTCGTCTCGAGATATTTTGCGTTGTGGGGATTCGCCACGGAGCGCACGGGAATCTGCTCGACGATTTCGATGTCGTAGGCCTCAAGTCCAACAACCTTGCGCGGATTGTTGGTGAGCAATCGGATTTTATGAACACCGAGGTCTGCGAGGATTTGAGCACCGAGGCCGTAGTCACGCAGGTCCATCGGGAAACCGAGACGCTCATTGGCTTCGACGGTATCGAGGCCCTGTTCCTGGAGCTTGTAGGCGCGAATTTTTGGCCCCAGCCCGATGCCTCGTCCTTCTTGGCGCATGTAGAGCAAGATGCCATTGCCTTCCTTCTGAATCCGCTGCATGGCTTGATGAAGCTGCGAGCCGCAATCGCACCGGCGAGACCCAAAGACATCGCCCGTGAGGCACTCGCTGTGGACGCGGACGAGCGTTGGTTTCGTTGACGAAACTTTTCCCATCACCAAAGCGATGTGGTGCATGCCGTCAACGAGGGAACGGTAAAGATGCAGATCAAAATCACCATAATCGGTCGGCATCAGTATCGATTCCTCGCGTTCGACGAGACGTTCGCTTTTGCGACGGTAAGCGATGAGATCCTGAATCGAGCACATCTTGAGACTGTGCTTTTTCTTGAAGCGGATGAGATCGGGCAGGCGGGCCATGGATCCATCGTCTTTCATGATTTCACAGATGACGCCCGAGGGATCGAGTCCCGCGAGCCGGGCGAGATCAATGGCTGCCTCGGTATGACCGGCTCGCCGCAATACGCCGCCATTTTTGGCCTGCAAAGGGAAAACGTGGCCGGGTTGGATGAGGTCGGATTTTTTTGATTTGGGATTGGCGAGAACGCGGATCGTAGCAGCGCGGTCTTTGGTGCTGATGCCAGTGGTTGTGCCATGCGTGGCATCCACCGAGACCGTGAAGTCCGTTTTAAAAACCTCGCGGTTTTGCGCAACCATGCGTTGCAGTCCAAGTGCAGCGGCACGGTCCTCGGTGATGGGAGCGCAGATGAGGCCTCGTCCGAATTTGGCCATGAAATTCACAGCATTCGGAGTCACCTTCGCGGCAGCCATAACCAAGTCGCCTTCATTTTCGCGATCCGCATCATCGGTAACAATAACCATGCGGCCACGGCGGATGTCGGCGAGTATCGCCGGAATGGGATCAAAGGGTGCCTTCATCAATTTATAATCCTCAGCGTTAGCAGAGCGGAGGCAATGTGGGAAGCGGCTTGAGCCTTTCTTTACCCAATGGGACGCGATAAAAACTCGGCCATGGAATACGATTTTGTGGTCATCGGCGGTGGGAGCGGAGGATATGCCGGCGCGAGAACCGCTATGGATCTCGGTTTGAAGACGGCTGTGATTGAAGGAGGGAAAGAGGTTGGAGGGCTTTGCATTCTTCGTGGGTGCATGCCGAGCAAAACGCTGCTCGAGTCCGCCAAGCGGTTCCGAGTTTTGAAAAGGGCCGAGGAATTTGGTCTTTCGCTGGAAAACCCAAGGTTTGATGCGAGCAAGATCATTGAAAGAAAACGCAGGCTCATCGGCGAATTTGCGGACTATCGGCGTAGTCAGTTGGAATCCGGACGATTCGATTTTATCAGGGGCCAAGCGGTTTTCTTGAATCCGAATGAGGTCAGCGTAAAGTGTGCTGATGGCTCGGAAGAACGAGTCCGCTCAAAGACGTTTCTGATCGCCACAGGATCTCAAATTGCTTTTCCGGCAATCCCCGGCTTGGAGGATTCTGGCTGTTTAACGAGTGATGACGTGTTGGATTCAACGGAAATTCCAGAATCAATCATCGTTCTGGGTGGTGGGCCTGTCGCGCTCGAATTGGCAAGTTACTGCCGCGCCTTCGGATCGCGCGTCTCCGTGGTGCAGCGGAGTTCGCATATTTTGAGTGATATCGACGCCGATGTGGCGCAGGCGTTGGAAGCTGGTTTGCGCGAAGACGGCATTGATTTGCACACAGGAACCCGACTTATCCGCATTGAGCACGAGGGCTCCATACGGCGTGTGGTTTTTGAAAAAGAGGGTCAGGAAATGCGATTGGAAGCCGCTCAAATTCTCAATGCGCTGGGCCGAACTCCCGCACTTGGAGGTCTTCAGGCATTGGGGCTTGAGACGCAGAGCGGTCGTATTGCGACTGGATCAGATCAATCCACTTCCTTGCCGCATATTTTTTCCGCAGGGGATGTTTGCGGGCCGAGCGAGGTCGTTCATGTAGCCATTCAGCAAGGGGAGGTGGCCGCCGCCAATGCCGCATTGTTGCTGGGTCGCCGCATGGGAACTCCTCGAACGATGGACTATCGCCTCAAGTTGTTCGCCGTTTTTTCAGAACCTCAACTCGCCACCGTGGGAGCCACGGAGGCCGAATTGAATGCTGCGGGCATTCCATTTTTAACGGCTCAATATCCGTTCAATGATCATGGGAAATCGCTCGTTCAAGGCGAGACGGCGGGCTTCGTGAAGTTGATCGCCTGCCGCAAGACCGGCGAAATTCTTGGAGCCTCCGTGGTCGGACCGGAAGCCTCGGAGATCATTCATGAAGCCGTTGTGGCAATGCATTACCGCTCCACTGTTGGCGATTTTGCAACCATCCCGCATTATCACCCGACGCTTTCAGAAATTTGGACTTATCCTGCCGAGGAAATTGCCTATCAGTTGTAGTAGTTTTAAAAAAACCAATGTCTTGCAAAAGAAGTTGTCTGGTGACATTGGATTGCATGGTTCAAAAATGAATTTCTCTCATTATGAGTGATCGTTCGAAGCCTGTGGCTGCGCGCCTATGGGGCTATGTCCGGCGTTACAAAGGCCTCCTCGGCGTCTCTGCTGTCGGCAACCTGATTACGGTTGCGATTGCAACGATGGCTCCACTTTTCATGAAGCTCGTCATCGATGAGGCGATTCCCGGTCGCAATGTGCCGTTCCTCGCCGGCATTGTTGTCACCTTTCTCATCCTCGAAGGCGTGCGTTACCTCGTGGGCTACGGACACCACTACTTGCTATACTATGCCGGCCAGCGCGTTGTCTTCGACATCCGCCGCGCCTTGTTCCACCACCTTCAGATGTTGCATCTCTCGTTTTACGAAACCCAGCGCACGGCGAGTCTCGTGAACCGCGTCGTCCACGATGCCACCGCTGTGCAGCAGTTTATCAACACGGCACTCACCACTATTTCAAACAGCCTGGTATCTTTAGCCTTGGCGATGACGATCATGTTTTTCCTGAACTGGAAAATGGCGCTCTTTTGTGCGGCGAGCCTGCCGCTTTATTTTGCTGTTATTCACCTGTATCGCCGCACGCTCCATAAGCGTTCGCACGATGTGCAGGAGCGCCAGTCTGCCCTCGCGGGCTCGCTGGGAGAGACATTCACCGGCATCAAGGTCGTGAAATGTTTTGCCCAAGAGGACCACGAGAGAAAGCGCTTCATTCAGCGCATCCGCGAAAATTTTCCCCATGAGCTCGAGTTAACTCTTATGGGCGT
Source organism: Verrucomicrobiia bacterium (assembly GCA_040378625.1). Taxonomy (GTDB): domain Bacteria; phylum Verrucomicrobiota; class Verrucomicrobiia; order Chthoniobacterales; family Terrimicrobiaceae; genus UBA967. Next base: position 10,924 of record JBEIMO010000016.1, read on the forward strand.
TCGTATGTGGTTCTTTCTGGCTGGGATCTTCACCCTGGTCTATGGATCCGTCCTGCTCTGGGGCGGGAGCAGCGTGATGTATGGCGCTATGTCGATCGGGTCGTTTGTGGCTTTCACAAGCTATCTGATGATGCTCTACGGCCCGCTGCAAAACCTCTCCAACCTCATTCAAATAACCACCAGCGCACGCACAGGCTTCGAGCGGATTCTCAGCCTCCACGACATCCGGCCAAACATCACAGAAATCACCAACCCTATTGCATTGCCGGCACTGCGCGGGGCAGTGGATTTCGAGCATGTCGGATTTTCCTACGACCAAGGGGTGGCTGTAAGTGACTTCTCCCTTAGCATTCCAGCGGGAGAGATCATCGCACTGGTTGGACCAAGCGGCAGCGGGAAGTCCACACTCATCAGCTTGCTCACCCGTTTCTATGATCCCTCAGCGGGAACGATTCGCATTGATGGCCATGATTTGCGCACACTCGATTACGACATCTATCGCCAACAAATAGGCATCGTGCTCCAAGACAACTTTCTCTTTTCCGGTTCGATTGATGAAAACATACGCTACGGCCGCCCGGATGCCACCGAGGAGGAGGTCCGACACGCCGCCGAGTTGGCGAATGCTTGGGAATTCATCGCCAAGATGGATGGGGGACTCAAAGCCCAGGTGGGCCAAGGCGGTGCCACGCTTTCCGGCGGACAGCGCCAGCGTATTGCTATTGCCCGTTGCTTGTTGAAAGACCCCCGTATTTTGATTTTCGACGAGGCCACCAGCGCGCTCGACAACGAAAGCGAAGCGCTGGTTCAGCAATCGCTCGATACTCTCATGGAAGGCCGCACGGTCTTCATTGTCGCGCATCGTCTCAGCACAATTCGCCGTGCCAATCGTATTGCCGTGATGGAGTCCGGTCGCCTCGCGCAGTTGGGAACGCATCAGGAACTCATCTCGGTGGATGGTCCTTACCGCACTCTCCAGAAACTCTCCGTCGTCCAAGAGGTAGCGGCCTAATTTCGTTTTCATGGCTGCTTTTCCTTCATCGATCCAAGTGCGCCTTCGCCGCCTGAGTCGTCTCATTTTTGCAGCGGCCTTTCTGATTATCCCATTCATCGCCGGTATTGCTCTGCTATTGCCAGTGGATGAAAAAGTCCCTGCGACTGGCATCGTGAGGGCGCAGGAGGATGTGCATATTTTTTCACCGCAAGATGGAATCCTTGCTGCGATCCGACGTCCGGAGGGCAGCATCGTCAAAAAAGGAGACATTTTATTTGAGTTGGATTCGATCGTTTACGCCCAGCGGTTCGCGTCAGCCGAAGCTTCATTCGCAGAAGCGCAGGCGACGCTTCATTTAAAGGAAGCCCAACTTCAAAAAACCAGCGGACTCCCGCTGCCAAAGGAATTTTGGCATGTGCCAGAGGAACTCAAGCAGGCCAACGAGCGCCTTGCCCTCGCTGAGCGCGAGTGCGCCCGCTACGAAAGCCTTTCCCGAAGTGGCGGGGCGAGTCGCCAAGATTACGACCGCTCGCTGGCCCAGCGGGAAGTGGCACGTGGCGAAGTGGAGAAAATTCAGGAAAAACTCGATGTCCTCAGCCGAGGCTATCGCGAGCAGGTCATTGCCGAAGCCGAAGCGGAAACCGCCGCCGCAAGAGCCGTCGTGGGGCGCTGGAAAGTCGAGAGGGACAATGCCGCCGTAATGGTCGAGCGCTGCCTGATCCGCGCTTCTGAGGATGGCACGGTCACACTTGTTGAGAAACGGCGTCCCGGAATGTCCGTCACCGCAGGCGAAAAACTGGCCCACATTTCCAAAGGACCGGCCAATCGCGTCAAAATCTTCCTGGCCGAAGAAAAGATTATTCGGGTATCCGCCGGTCAGCAGGTCATCATGCGCCCGCTCTCCATCCCATGGTTCAAATACGGCTTCGCCCATGGAATCCTACGCAATGTTTCCACCGAGCCCTCATTTCCGGACGGCATGCCGAGTGGCTCGCGCCGCTACGAGGCAACAGTGGATGTCACAGATTCTCCTGTTCCGCTGGCGATTGGATCCACAGTGGATGCCGATGTCATCCTGCGTCGCCGACCGATGTGGCAGCTTTTGTTGCCAGCTATTTTTGATCGTTAAGGGAATCGTCCTCCGCCGTCACCTCGGGAGCCACAGCCTGCAGTGCTTTGTGCGCCGCGTGGGAAATCCAAATGGTCACGCCGATAGTTATAGCGAGCTCAACGATATAGGCGGTCCAAGCCAAAGGGCCTTGATGAATTCCCGCTTTCGCGGCAGATCCGATCACGGCCCCCGCGTAGGAGTATGCGGCACTGATTGGTAAAAAACCAATCCACGAGGCGGTGATGTAACGCCACAAACGAACGCGGGAGAGGCCGAACGCACAACTCACCAAGCTGTGGGGAAGGATCGGAGAAATGCGAGTCAGGATGATCATGCGCCAAGCATCCTGTGTGGCGACATGGTTGAGTGCTTGAAATTTTCGACTGTTTGCGAAGCGGCGTTCCATCCAATGGCGAAGCAGGTAGCGGGTTGATAGAAAATTTGCCAAAGCCCCGCCGATCGATGCGATCGAGACCAAAAGCGTTCCGCCCCAAAATCCATAGACTGCGCCAGCTCCAAAACTCAACACCGAGCCAGGTAGAAATAAAACGCAGGATAGCGTGTAGAGAATAACAAACCACACCCAGCCGACCGGGCCGGTTTGTTCGATCCAGGACATCGCCTGATTCATCCACGATGTCCACTGATCAAGCATCAGTGGCTATTGCAGCTTCTTTTCCAAAATCTCTCCGGCGAGGGCGGGGTTCGCTTTACCTTTGGAGAGTTTCATGACCTGACCTTTGAGGAAGTTGAGTGCGGAAACTTTGCCAGCCTTGAAATCAGCAACCGGTCCGGGATTGGCGGCCATGACTTCATCGACGAATCCTTCAATCGCGCCGGTGTCGCTTTCCTGTTTGAGACCTTTCTCTTCAACAATCGTTGCCGCTTTTTTTCCTGTGGCGAACATCTCGGCGAAGACTTCTTTGCCTTGCTTTGAATTGATCGTTCCACAGTCGATGAGGTTCACGAGTTCATCCAGAGCGGCAGGAGCGACCGGACACTCGGAAATACCGACAGAGGATGAGGACATCGCGCTCTGAAGATCATTCAAAATCCAGTTGGCGACATTCTTGGGCTTCTTGGCTCCGCGTGCAGCGGTTTCAAAATACGAGGCCAGCGCGAGATCGTTGGCGAGGACCGAGGCATCGTAGTCGCTGACGCCGTATTCCGCGACAAAGCGGGCGCGTTTTTCCCAGGGAAGCTCGGGTTTGCGAGCGCGTGCGGCTTCGACGATCGATGCTGTTTTTACCGGCAAAAGATCAGGGTCCGGGAAGTAGCGGTAGTCGTGCGCGCTTTCTTTGATGCGCATCAGCGTGGTTTCGCCGCGCACATCGTCCCAGCGACGAGTTTCCTGTTGGAGCGTGCCTCCGTTGCGCAGCACTTCAATCTGACGTGGAATCTCGAAAATGAGCGCGCGGCGCACTCCGGAGATCGAATTGAGGTTTTTGAGCTCGATTTTGGTGCCCAACGTTTCTGTTCCCACGGGACGGACCGAGACGTTCACGTCGCAGCGGAGTTGGCCTTTTTCCATGTCGGCATCGCTGATTCCGCCGTAGATCATGACCTGTTGCAGCACGGTCAAATAGGCGAACGCCTCCTCGGGCGAGGAAATATCGGGCTCGCCGACGATTTCGAGCAATGGGGTTCCGGCGCGGTTGAAATCGATGCCCGTGGCCGTTTCCATGTGGAAACTCTTGGCGACATCCTCTTCAAGGTGAATGCGGACGAGGCGAATTTGTTTATCCTTCGTGGCGATGGTCTTTTGGGCGTCCTTCGGATAGGCCAGATCATGGAGCGGCACGGCGCCACCGAGACAGAACGGCAGATCGTATTGGCTGATCTGGTAGTTCTTCGGCATGTCGGGATAGAAATAATTTTTGCGGTCAAATTTGCAGACCGGGCCGATCTCGCATCCGAGCATGAGTCCCGCGAGGGCGGTGAGTTCGAGAGCCTCTGCATTCATCACCGGCAGCGCGCCGGGCATTCCAAGGCAGACCGGGCAGACGTTCGTGTTGGGTTCCGCGCCGTATTCGACTGCGCAGGAGCAGAACATCTTGCTGCGTGTTTTCAGTTGAACGTGGACTTCGAGGCCGATGGTGGCGATGTAATCAGTCATGGTTTGGATTTCGGAGTGGGGGGATTTTGCTTGGGCGGCATCGCGTAATCGAGCGCTTTTTCAAGGTCGAGGCTCATGACGAGCTTTTGCACGGCAGGGTCGCTGACCGCATTGATCAATGTCCGGCTCTGCATGAGGGCGATGTAATTTTTATTTTGAGCGGCCTCCATGGTTTCGGAATCCTCCAGCAGCGCGTGAATACGCGGGTGGGCGAGGATTTTTTGAACGCCTTCATAATTAAGAAAACGAATCATCGCATCCGGGTTGGACGAAAGTTTTCCTATCCGGATGATGCGGCTGTAGGCCTCCGAAGGCAGGATATCGACCTTCTTGGCAATCTCGCCGACCGATCCCATTTCGAGCGATTCTTTCAATGTCGCGAGAGCCAATGGCAAGGCCGGCGCATTCGCCGGACGACCGTTCATGCCGGATTGCGCCAACGCTCCGGCCCCTCTCACCAAGGAAACTCCGCCCCAAAGAATGAATAGGCCGGTCAGTAGGCCAAAAAAGGCACCGCCAAATCCAAACATCGTTCGCACGAAGCCTTCGGGCTGCTGCGAGGTGCGTTTGAAAAGAACCGCACTGAGAAATAGGCAAATGCCAAGAATGATCAGGGAGACGCATAATCCGACGCCCAGAGCCGCAAAGAACGCAACGCCGGGGAGGATGATTCCCACAACGGCCGCCACCGCCTGACCGGCTACCATGCCGACCATTCCAGACAAAACAAACGCACCGAAATGGAATCCGCTTCGGATCAGGCCACGACGCCATCCCCCGATGATTTCCCACAAGAGAAACAGACCGGCGGTGTAGAGCAGGGCGTTTTGCCAAAAAGGCGAGGCCAGGCTGGACATGGCACTCAACGGGGCAGGGCGTCCTGCGCACGCTGACGCAGGGCGTGATCACACAGCACAAGGGCAGTCATGGCTTCGACCATTGGAACAGCGCGGGGCAGCACACACGGGTCGTGGCGTCCGCGCGCGGCGAGGGTGGATTCCTCGCCCGTCACGGTCACCGTTGATTGTTGGCGCGAGATGGTGGCAGTCGGTTTGAAAGCGATTCGGAAAAGGAGCGGTTCGCCGTTGCTGATGCCTCCTTGCACACCGCCAGAGCGGTTTGTGGTGGTGTGAACGGATCCCTCGCGGATTTCGTAGGGGTCGTTGTGCTGCGCACCAGTGAGCAATGTTCCAGCAAAGCCCGAGCCGACTTCAAAGCCCTTGGTGGCTGGCAGGCTGAGCATGGCCTTCGCCAAGTCGGCTTCGAGGCGGTCAAAAACCGGTTCGCCCAGACCAATTGGCATTCCTCGAACAGTGGCATCAATGAGCCCACCGACGCTGTTGCCTTCGCTCCGCACTTCCTTGATGCGGGCAATCATCTTCTCCGCTGCGGCGGCATCTGGACAACGAACGGCATTTGATTCGATGGCGTTTGCGCGGACTGTAGTGGCATCGACCTGCGCTTCGATGTCGTGAATGCGTGATACCCAGGCGAGAATTTCCATTTCGGGAAAAAGAACTTTGAGCACTTTCTTGGCAACAGCCGCTGCCGCTACTCGGCCAATCGTCTCACGCGCTGAGGAGCGACCTCCTCCCTCCCAGTTGCGAACCCCGTATTTGGACTGATAGGTGAAATCGGCGTGCGAGGGACGGAAGTGGGTCTCCATCTCGCTGTAGGCTTCCGGGCGGGCATCTGTGTTCGGCACAAAAATCGAAATCGGCGTGCCCAGCGTGACCCCACGAAAAACGCCGGAGAGGATTTTGCAGGTATCCTCCTCCTTGCGGGGTGTGACGATATCGCTCTGTCCAGGCCGGCGTCGGTCGAGATCGGGCTGAATGTCCGCCTCGGAAAGTGGTAGCCGGGGAGGGCATCCATCAATCACCACACCCACACCGCCACCATGGGATTCCCCCCAGGTCGAAATACGAAATAAAGTTCCAAACGTGCTGGCCATTTTTAAGAACCTCTAAAAAAACAGAAGTCGCTCTCCGGATCACGCGAATAATTTTCTGAGTTTCAAGGCGGCAGCGGACATTAGGAGAATATTTTTTTAACAAATGCTGTGCGTGTTTATTTCATAAAAAGCAATTTTCAGCATCAGATGAAAATTAATGAAAAACTCAAAACAGGCACATTTTTGTAAACCCGGAGGTTCGGATTGGAGAGCGATTTTCGGCCAGAACACAGCGAGGGAAAATTTTGAAAAGGGATATTCCTCTTGAAATCATGTGCATCCTGAACTTTGATTTTGGAGTTCGTTTCTCCTCCGCGATGAAGAAATCCCTCAGCTTTATTTTATTTTGCGCAACCGGCTTTTGCACAGGCTATCTGGCAGGGGTTCCGTTCTTCAAATCTACGTTGGGCGTGTCGGAAAATCCTGTCCAGAGTCACGCAAAGCCCATCGAAGAGCTTCGCAGCAAATTTGTTTCCTTGGCTTCATGGAAAAGCGAGCCCCATGAGGCGTCGAAAACCGTCAAAACGACAAAACCGGAGTCCTCTTCGCTTTCGAGTCCGGCGCGTGGTATCGAAAAGCTCACGCTGCAGGAAGTTCAAGCCCGCTTGGAAGCAATGAATGGAATGTTGGCAACAGCTGCAACAGACGAGATGGAGCAAAATCTGGTTGCCCGCTGGTCGAAGCTCGATCCGATTGGAGCGGCCGAGTTCGCCGCCGATGCGGTCGCCCAAGGCGGCAATACCCGTCTTTTACAAACGGCCGCTGCCGCTTGGGCAAAAACCGACCCCGTTGGTGCGTCGCAATGGGCGGCGACCCTCGACTCTCCCCTCGCGAGGGATACCGCACTCGGGCAGATTTTTGGCACATGGTCCTCGACCAATCCCGCCCAAGCTGCCAGCGCGATCGCCGCACTCCCGATGGGATCGGCTCAGACTGTTGCAGCGTCCGCTGTTGCTAAAAATTTCGCCAAGGGAAACTTAAACGCCGCCCTGCAATGGGCCGAAGGGCTCTCAGGTCCGGTTCAGCTGGCTGCCTCCCGAGAGATCGTCAATCTATGGTCCGGTTCGGATCCCGAGGCAACGGGTGCCTGGATTATGCGGCAAGACTCTTCATACCTTCGGAATGAAGCCCTCCGCCAGCTTGCGGGAAATTGGGTGTCGCGCGATCCCGGTGCGGCTATTGACTATGCCCAGACGATTGCCGATGTCGGCCTGCGCAATGGTTTTGTGCAGTCAGCCATGCAAAGATTTTCCAGTATGGATCCCGTGGCAGCTGCCAATTGGCTGTCGAGTGATGCCGCAAAGCCCCATGCGTCCTCATTGGTGGGGGGCGTGTCATCACGCTGGGCTGCCTTCGACCCTGGCTCGGCTGCTGGTTGGGCTTCATCGATCACAGACAGCGCGCTTCGCAACAAAGCGCTCTCGGCCGTATCGACATCATGGAGCCAAGCCAACCCCGCTGAAGCCGCACAGTGGGTTGGTTCAATCAAGGATGCACAGTCGAGGGATGTCGCCACGGCGGCTTTC
>JBEIMO010000017.1:0-18391 GCA_040378625.1 Verrucomicrobiia bacterium
ATTTCTTTGTCCTCCTCTGTGATCTCCGTGTCCTCCGTGGTTAATTTTTTCTGTTTTGGGGTGCTTGTTTGTCATGATTTTGTGGTGGGGGTTGGGGTTTCTTTTTTTAACAAATTTTTCTGACGAAACATTTCAATCGTTCGATTTACGAAGTGTTCCCATTCCTCGTCAGAACGCCTGCTGGAGAGCCCTGCAAGGGTTCTTTTGGCGAGTTTTTCCTCAGCTGAAACGGATGGGGTGTCGGTGGATTTATGGTTCATGGGCATGGATTTTTTGGCGTTGAATCTTCAGCGAGTTTTTTGGTTTTCGAGCCACTGTATAAACTCGTCATTGGCTCCTGGGAAAAATCCTCCGAACTCCGGAGTAGGAATCCTCGGGTTCTGGCAGCACGGGTTTCGCGACGTGTCGCGGGCGGCGATATTTTCTTCAATCTGCCTGCGGGTGGCGTCTGGCAGTGTCTCCGCTCGAACGGTTGCGAGCGCTCTGGAGGCCTCCTCATAGCGTTTCTGCAATTGGAGGCCATAGATGATATTGAGGAGACCGGATTCATCCCATGGCCAGCGCTTCGCGCAAAGGATCCACTCGCTGATGGCATCCGCAAAGCGCCTGCATCTGTAGTAGGTGTTTCCAAGATACAGCGCCGCAAGACCTGATGAGCGATTGATGGGTGGGAGGTTTGTGAACTCCTCCTCGCTCCGAGAACGCGTGGCCTCATCGACCAGAAAGCGGAATGCCTCGGGTGACTCTTTGTATTGGGACTGGAACTCCTCCAGGAGCGGGGCGAGCAGCGGAATATACGGGAGGTGCGTGGGATCGTAATCGGTCGAGTTCCGCAGGATGCAGAGCAGGTGGCCCCGCGCGAGTCCAAAGCGCCCGCGCGCGGCCTGGAATTCTGCGAACAGTGGCTGTGCTTGGATGAGTTGCCGCTCGGCATCCTTCATGTAGCGGGCGAAGGCAGCGATATGCGGGGCGGCAGTAGCTGCCTGCCACTCCAGATAGCGCTGGTGGAGGTCGGGATTTTTTGCAACTTGGAGAGGCGGCGTGACAAAGGTCGAGGGACATCTTGGCTTCAGCAGAATGTGGAATTCTACGGGGATGCGCTTCAGGTCGCTGTGGTCCACCCAGCGCTCGGGGGCGAGACATTGGTTCCCTTCGAGGATGGATTGCCAGTTATCGAAGAAATTTCCGAGTGCCCGCTCCAGGTCAGGAGAATATTTGGAGGCATATTCCCATGCCTCGACGAGTTCGGAGTCGATAAAAGCCTTCCTCACCAGATAGCCCTCTCTGGGGTGAACGTTTTTCAACTCCCTCAGGATGTGAGTGAGGGCCTCCTCAAATCGACCAGTGCTCACAGCGCGGCAGGCGAGAGAATAAAACTCTGTAGCCATCGGTTGACCTTCGCGAAAAACCGCATCGCGACACACGAGGTAGGCTTCGTCATGACGCCCTGCATAATTATAGGCGAGGCTGATGATTTGGATGTCCTTCTTTTCCAGATCGGGAATGAGGGCCAAACGATCGGCATATTCGACTGCCAGTTCGTAGCGCTTGTTGCTGAGTGCAGTGCAGACGGCCTCATACAGGATTGATTCGTCCACGCGTGTCTCGAGCGTCCGCTGAACTGCTTCGAGAGCGCAATCGTGGAGGCCAAGGTGGTTCAGGGATTCGACTTCGGATTGGATGACCATGATTAGGGAGTGGGTTTGGGTTGGCGTTTATTTGAACAAGTTTTTTCAGGGTATTAACCACAGAGGTCGCAGAGCACTCGGAGGGGAGGGAAGTAAAAGGCGATGCAAATTCATTTTCTTGGATGATCACGAATGCTCACATTTGATTCGTCCTCCTCTGTGATCTCTGTGTTCTCCGTGGTTAATTTTTCTGCTTTTGTGAGTTCGATTTTCTGGAGTTCCAGAATCGTGATGGGGTTTCTGGCGAGGTGGATTGGTTGCGGAGGCTTTTTGCAGCAAGCAACCAGCCGCCGCTTCAACCAGGCAACGTCGGACCACCACATTTGAAGGGCTATCCCTCCGTTCTTGGTTGCCACGCTCAGGGCCTCTTCAAGCGCGGTATAAAGAGCATCAGACGGAGAGCGGAGAGCAACTAATTCGAGCAGCCTCTTGAGCGCAGATTCCTTTAGGCAAGGCATCGCGGGAATATTTTCCGAAAGTATTTTCAAATCGCTTCGGGCTGCTCGGATGATTGGCCAGCATTCGAGGAATTCATTCTCTAGAATGACATGATCTGTGGTGACTTTACTCATGCGGCCCTCCCCGGTTGATAAGGAGTCGGTCTCGGAGGATGCGCGCTTGGCGCACATCCCTCGTCTGCAGGCTCAGGCGCACGCGGCGCTTTGTGTAGTCCGGCAGGTGGACCGTGTAGTGGCACCACCAGGTGCCGTGGTTGTTCCAGAGGTGATGGTCCGCATTGTGCGCGAGCACGCGGATCGATGTTTTTTCGAGTGTGTTCATGGTGTGTCTCCTTTTGGGTTTCTCACCAGGAATCTCGGGCCACAAAAAAACCGCCGGCCTGTATCAGGATCGGCGGTCAATGAAGTCCGAGGAGAATTTTTTGTTCGGGCTTGTGACCCGCACATCGCTTGGCGTTTCCGCTTCGCAAACCACCGTGGATTTCTCCGTTCCCGGTTGGCACCCTGACCCGCCTAATGCGGTCACAGGAATTCCTGATGCTTTTACTTTTATACTACAAGTCGACGGCGATTCCAAGCCGCAAATGTGTCATAAAATCCAACCAGTCTGGATCTGCTTCAGCGGGCTATGGCAGCAAGGGTCATTGGAATCGGGGACCCCACACCGAAGAAAAAGAAATACAAGAACATGTCTTGGCATGTGGCTATTTCTCCCAAATTACGACGAAACTACTAAAATAAAATATATTAGTATTCAATTGCGTATTCGGCTGGTTCTACTAAAATAAAATGAATTAGTAGATAATTTCATAAGCAACTGATGCGCATTCCACAAAAACCGCCCAATCTGAAAGAATTGATGGCGGAAATTAATCCGCCAGAGAGGATGTTGCGGCTTTTTTCCCTGCTGGGGGAGGCAAAGTCACAGAGGCGCTATTTGCATTGGGATAAGATGCGGCGTCTGTCACCGCCAATGAGTGTAAGTCATCGAGAGTGGTGGATGGTTCAAAAACTTTCCCGAATGGATTCGTTGAAGCCCATCCCTCTTAAGGATACCGCGCAGCGACCATTTGAATTTTCCGTGCCGGAACTGGTGATGGAGGAATTGCACCAAATTGATCTCGGTGCCGGCGGGTTGGGGAGCATTCCGGAGCTGATTGTGAATCCGCAGACGCGCGACCGTTATCTGGTGAGTTCGCTGATGGAGGAAGCCATCACGTCCAGTCAACTTGAAGGTGCAGTAACGACTCGCGAGGTGGCCAAGGAAATGATCCGCTCGGGGCGTAAGCCTCGCGATATCAGCGAGCAGATGATTCTTAATAACTATGCGACAATGCAGCGCATTCGAGAGCTTAAAGGATCGGCCCTGTCTCCCGAGTTGGTTTTTGAGATTCATCGACTGGTGACGGAAAAAACAATGGATGATCCAAGCGCGGCGGGACGATTTCGCGGCCCCGATGAAAAGCGGGTGGTTGGCGATGATTCCGGCGAGGTCTATCATACACCGCCTCCTTCCGATGAGCTTATAGAGCGGATGGCGGCGATGTGCAAATTCGCTAATGGAGTGACGCCGGACTACTTTGTGCATCCAGCGGTAAGGGCTATCATTCTGCACTTTTGGCTGGCCTACGATCATCCTTTCGGGGACGGCAACGGCCGCACGGCCCGAGCTCTCTTTTACTGGGCCATGCTCCGCAGTGGCTACTGGCTTTTTGAGTTCATTTCGATTTCGAATATTCTGCGGAGATCGCCAGTGAAATATGGCCTCTCGTTCCTCTACACGGAAACAGACGATAACGATCTGACGTATTTTCTCATCGCGCAGACGGAGGTAATTCGCCAGGCGATCCGAGAAATGCAAAGTTACATTGAGAGAAAAACGGCTGATTTGAGGGATGTGGAATCGCGCATGAGGGCGCTTGATTTGTTCAATCACCGGCAGGCGGAGATTATCTGTAACGCACTCAAGCATCCAGGCCAGCGCTACACATTCGCCAGTCATCAAAAGAGTCAAAATGTGGTATATCAAACCGCGCGCACGGACCTCATTGATCTCTGCGAACGTGGGGTTCTGGAGAAGCGCATAAAAGGAAAGCAAATCGTCTTTATTGCGCCAGTGGATTTATCGGCACGACTTCTAAAGTTGGAAAAGCAAACGTGGCCAAGCGAAACTCCCTGACATGCAGGCGGGGCGCGTCGTAGGTAAAGTTTTGGTGGCAATGGTGGAGAGGTGGGTTTAGGCTTTATCGCTCAAAGCTGCATGGCATTGGATCGCATACTGGTTATTGATGATACTCCAATCATCCGCAAATCCCTCGAAGAACGGCTCCGTGGGAAAAAATATGCTGTTTCGACGGCGGCGTCTCTGGCTGAGGCGGAAAAGCGGCTCGGTGCGGGGAATTTTGATCTGATTTTCCTCGATATGGAACTGCCTGACGGCGATGGGCGCGTATTTATCGAGCAATTGTCGCATTCGGAAATCAAGCCGCTGATCGTAATGATTACGGCCAATGGTAGCGTGGAGACCGTGGTCGAGTGCATGCGCCAAGGGGCGTTTGATTATGTCACCAAACCATTTTCGATGACCCAGATCGATCTAGTGTTGAAGAAGGCTGCGCAGTTCCAACGCGCGGTCAAGGTTACGGATTTTTTAAACAGGGAAAGCATCGCCAAGCGTGAGTTGATCGGGGCAAGCCCTGTGATAGTGAAGCTGCGCGACCTCATTCATAAAGTGGCGCGCACGAATGCCACGGTGATGATTTGCGGCGAGAACGGAACGGGTAAGGAACTCGTCGCCAACGAAATTTTTCTCAACAGTCAACGCAGCAGCAAGCCGTTCATTAAAGTCAACTGCGCGGCGATTTCGGAGGCCCTCATTGAAAGTGAATTCTTTGGCCATGAAAAAGGCTCATTCACCGGCGCGACGGATCAGCGAGATGGACGCTTCGAGCTCGCGGATGGCGGAACGATTCTACTCGATGAGGTCAGCGAAATTTCGCTTGGGCTCCAGGCTAAGCTGCTCCGCGTGCTCCAGGAGCGGGAATTCGAAAGAGTCGGCGGAAATAAGACGATCAAAGTTGATGTCCGTGTTCTGGCGACGACAAACCGTGATTTGATGAAGGCGGTCCAGAAGGGCGAGTTCCGCGAAGATCTTTACTATCGCTTGAATGTTTTTCCTCTCAGCGTGCCGCCTCTGCGTGATCGCATTGGAGATGTGGAACTGCTGGCCAATCATTTCTTGGAGCGGTTTGCCCGCGAGCATGGAATCAAGAGCGGGGGATTCTCGGAAAATGGGATCGCCGGACTTCTTGCGCACAACTGGCCGGGCAACGTGCGCGAACTGCAAAACGTCGTCGAACGTGCGGCCATTCTCGCGGAGGAGAGTGTTCCAATGAGCGCTGAACTCATGAATCTGAGTGTGCCGCAATCTGCGGTTGTTCCTGCACCGGCACCTGCTTCCAGCATGTCCACACCGGCCTCAAATGGCGAAATCGTGCCGCTGCACGAGATGGAAAAGCGTGCTATTTTCGAGGCGCTGGAAAAAACCGACGGCAATCGCACGCAGGCTGCCGAGTTGCTTCAGATTAGCATTCGCACGCTCCGCAACAAACTGGCCGAATACCGTGGTCAGGATGTGGAAGAGTAATTCCGACAGAATTAATTTTTTAAATTAACGGACAATGGCGATTTTTTACCCTGAGTAGGTGCCTGTGGTCACGCCGACTTGGCTGCTGGCGTGGAGTTCGCGGTGAAGTCCTGCGCCAGTGCGGCGCTGCGAGAGGAGGTCCCGATAGGATTCAATGATGCGTTGGGACTCGGCGGCGGATTCTTCCAGCAATTCTATGCGGAAGTGGCGGAGGCCGGCGCGGAAGAATTCCTCAAAGAATGCCGCGCCCGTTTGAGCGGTGGAATGGAAAAGCGTGTTGCGGCAGCCTACATCAGCCCGGAGTGGGTGTTCCATGCCCACGCGGTCGCGCAGGTGAACCCGGTGTTTTTCGCAAGGTCGTCCGCAGTTTGTGTAGTCCGTGCCATTGGACATAAATGCAGCGAAGACGCAGTGCTCCATATGGAACATCGGCATGTGATGGTGGATTGTGAGCTCAAACCACTCTGGAGGCGCTTGGCGGAGCATCGAGAGGATTTGGGCGAGATTCAGATCATGCGAAATCGTGAGCCGTTCGATGCCATGATTTTTGAAAACCGAGGCTGTGACAGGATTTGAAATGTTGAGGGAGAAGTCTCCCCACAGGCGTAGCGGGCTTGAGGCAAAATGGGAAATGCCGCCGATGTTGCGGATGAGAACGCCATCTGGTTGGGCATTGGCAATGAGCTTAAAAAACCCTTCTTCGCCCGCTTTTTGAATGCGTGGCGTGGCGAGGAAAACCTGTGAATTGCCGCTCTGAGAGCGGACGAGCGCGACAGCGTCTTTGTAGCGTCGAATGTCTTCATAATCCACGAGGATCTCGGAAATGTCTGCTTCGATTGCGGCGCAGAGTTGGTCTTCCGAGCGCACCAAAACTGACAGGGATGGAGTATCCGATTGAGGCAATTCGAATGTCGGAAGAATCTCATTCAGACTCACTCGAGGAGTTGTATCGGCGCGGGTCTCGCCGAGTTTTTCCACCAATTCCCGACGCATGCGGTTGATCTCCGAAATCGGAAGAATGACCGAGTCATGAAGTTGGACGTTCAGAGCGCCGAGTGTGAAAGGTGTAGCGCCGAGTTTTTCGAGTTGGGCGCGGAGCGAGGATTCATCGATGGGGCGGGTGCGAGCGGCTTCCAGCGGTATGCGGGATTTTACCTCATGGCCGTTGCATTGGATGGTGAGAGGCTCGTTCATGCTGCCGCTGACAGTCATATCGATCGACTTGAGCCGACGGGCTTCCAAGCGGCCAGCGAATGAGGCGCGCAGATCGCGGTCGAGAGCAGGATCGCTTGTCTTCCAGACACGTGTTCCTGCAGGAATTGCTGCAAAGCGAATTTTCCCGTGTTCAAAGAAGAGTTGATGGCCTGCCACTTTAAAAATGCGACCGCCCTGTTCGCGCTCCGTGTCTCCGCCGGTATCGAAAACAACGCCATCGCCCGGCTTCAGAGGCACGGCTGTTGATTCGAGTTCCACATGGTCTTTGGCGGTTGAAGCGACGAGGCCGACAAAGGCGCCGCGTTTCTTTCCATAGCGCGCCCCGACGAGTTCCTGGTGGTTCACGCCCCGCATCCAGCCACGATAGAGGCCCCGGGAGAATGTCATCTCCAGGCGATACCAATCCTCGGGATCCGCTTGCTCAAATTCGTTTTTCAAAGCGGCATCGATGGCTTTGCGGTAAACCGAAGTCACGGCAGCTACGTATTCCGCCGATTTTAAACGGCCCTCGATTTTAAAGGACATCACTCCTTTGGCGATGAGGTCTGGGATTTCATTAACTGCTGCGAGATCTTGCGGCGAGAGGAGGTAGCGTTTGTCGCCGAGATCGCTGAGGGCCCCGTCCACAATAAGTTGATAGGGCATGCGGCAGGCCTGGGCGCACTCTCCACGGTTTGCGCTCCGGCGACCGAGCGCCTCGCTGGTGAGGCATTGCCCCGAGTAGGCCACGCAGAGTGCGCCGTGAACAAAGACTTCCAACGGAAGGACGGGAGGAAATTTTTCCAATTCGCGGAGCGACAATTCGCGCGCCAGAACGACCTGCTTCACGCCCAGTGCTTCCGCAAAGCGAACGCCCTCGGGCGAGGTGATCGTCATTTGAGTCGAGGCATGGACGCGCAGGTCAGGGAACATCTGACGAGAAATCTCGGCGAGTCCGACGTCCTGAATAATCACGGCATCCACGCCGGCGTTGTGGATAGCCTGAAGTTCAGCAATCGCGTCGTTCAATTCGTCGGTAAAAATCAGGACATTGAGGGTGACGTAGGCCTTAACGCCGTGGTTGTGCAAAAATCTGACAATTTCGGGGAGTTCCTCCTCGCGGAAGTTGTCCGCACGCATTCTGGCATTGAATCGGGACAGGCCAAAAAATACGGCATCGGCACCGTTGGCCACCGCGGCGCGGAGGCAGTCCCAATCACCAGCTGGTGCCAGAAGCTCGGGAGGCTCAATGTTTGTCGGCATGTCGTGACTGAGCGAATCAGTGAACCGGCGGCACGAGAATCCGCACGGCAGCGTCTTCTTGCGATTTGGTGATGTAGATCGACTCGGGCTTCGTGGTGATCAATTCGTAACCCTTAAGCACAAACTCGGGATAAAACGTATCGCTTGCGGGTTCGTAGACCGTTTCGCCGCTGAAGCGGCCGGTGAAGCGGTAAACGTGGTTATTATCGATGCCGAGTTTGCCGTGCTCGCGGTCGGGAGCCAGTTTTGTCTGCTCGTTCAGCATCACCAGGCGCGCGGTAGTCCATGGTTTGCCGGGTTCGCGGATCCATCCCCAGAATTTGTAATCCACTTTATACATGCGGCGGGCGATAAAGTAGTTTCCTGGCTTCTCTGAGTGGATCGCAGCATTCATTGCCGCGAGGGCGGGGGCATCAGGGTTTGCTGTGCGGCACGCATTGAGTGTCAGAAGGAGTGCAATCGCGCTGGCTATGCGGAGGATGGTGTTTCTCATAGAAGATTGGCTTTTTGAAGATAGGGAGCAAGTGATGCAGCGAGATCGGACTCTGACTGGGTCGAAAATTTTGTCTCGAGAGGAAGGAGCGTCCATGTCTCGGAATGAGAAATTTCCTCGCCGGGTTGAAGGGTTTTCAAGGGGCTCAGGGACTCGATCTCCAACATGTCCGAATTGGTAAACGTCTCAAAATTGCAGCCGCCATCCGGGTAGGTTTCGCCCGCAATGTGGTCGAATGATTTGATAAAAACCGAATCGTTGGTGACATAGGCGACCCATTTTTCCTGATGTGCAAGACCCAGCTTCGTTGGCGGACAGTCGGCTTTTTGCTGAAGGGTGATGAACCGTTGTCCGAGCCTCCAACGCGAGTCGCTCAAGTCGGTGTAGGGCCAGAGAACCATCGTGCGGTTTGGTAGGAGATCTCGCGGATGTTCGCCGAGTGGAGGTTGGGGGATGATTTGCAGTCCTCCAGGCTTCATGACGCTCAAAGCCCATGTTGCAAACTCCAGCGGCTTGGAATCGGCATTCCGTGCGGTATGGCGGACTGTGACCCGTGCGGAATGAGGATCTATTGTGACGCCCAATGTTTTTAAAATTCGGCCACCTGGTTCCTGGATTGATTCAAAGACGATCTCGCCCGTTGCGGTATTTTCGGTGAAGTCGAGCGGATGGTTGTCTAAGTGGTAGGTGCGGGTGACATCCTCCGGCGCGATCCAGAGCCGATGCCCGCCACGGATCATCCAATCGGCTTCCGCCATGCGTCCGAGTTGTTCGTCGTAGTTTTTGAAAATATTTTCACCCTGAGTTGTTTTAAGGCTGATGATTCGTGGACCGACATCGAGGGTGACGACCATTTCCAAATGGTCATTGGTGAGGCGGAGGTTGCGGTTCCATCCCGCATAGCTGGCGACTTCTTTTTTCATGAAATAGATGGTTGTTGAATCAAATGGGCGACCTCTGGATTGAGGCGGAGATATTCGGTGAGGCGGTGAATGGCATCAAGCGTGTCGGTGCTGATGTGGTGTTCCATGCCTTCCACATCATGCGCGATGACCTGCGGAGAAACGCCCAGTAGCGTAAAAAAATCCTCCAGCAATTCGTGGCGGCGGGCGATTGTTTGGGCCACGTTCAATCCTGATGCGGTCAGGACAAGGCCACGGTATTTTTCGTATTTGATCAATCCCTCGGCATCGAGTTTTTGAACCATGTTGCTCACGCTCGCCTGTGAGATGCCAAGGCGCGAGGCGATGTCGACCACGCGGGCGTAGCCTTTCTCCTGCATGAGTTCCATGATGCGCTCCAAGTAGTCCTCGATCGCGGAGGTCGTTCCCAGAGTCGTCGGCGCCGATTTGCCAGCCATTGGCAGACGCTAATCGCTCCCGCGCAAAAAGTCAGTCATTGTTTCCTGGTGAATTTCCGGGAGTGCAAAATGTTTCGCGCCCGTGGTGCGATGTGTGATGATGGCGCCATGTTACCGAATTTTGTTCTCACCGGATTCATGGGCTGCGGGAAGTCTACCGTTGGTCGACGGTTGGCGTCCATTACAGGGCATCGCTTTGTGGACAGTGATGAATTGATTGTGCAAACCACGGGCAAAGGAATTCCCGAGATTTTTGCGGAATCGGGCGAAGACGGCTTTCGAGAAATTGAGGAACGCGTGTTGGCAGATCTTGTCGGAGTCGCGGGGATTGTCCTGTCCACGGGCGGAGGAGCCATTTTAAGGGAAGTCAATCGGGCTGTTCTGAAAAAAATCGGCATCGTCGTGTGGTTGGATGCAGATCCCGACATACTCTTCGAGCGCGCCACACGAAGTTCCCGGCGTCCGCTTCTGCAAACGGAGAATCCGCGACAGACTTTTGATCAACTGCTCAACGCAAGGCGTTCGATCTATGAATCCACGGCGGATATCCGTTTTGATTCAACAGGAATCGAGCACGACATCGTGGCCCGCAAGGTTCTCGAGCAGGCGATGCGCTTCCAAAGCCAGCGCTGATCCCCTAGGTTGAGGTTCCAGTAGTGCCGTTTTTTACGGAAGCGGGAATCGTGAAGTGAAGGCCGTAACTTGTTTGCGGATCGATGCGAGGGCGGCCTCATCGTTGCGTGCTTTGAGGGCGGCATCGATAAAGTCGGCAACTTGCATCATGTCATCTTCACGAAGTCCGCGAGTTGTCATTGCCGGTGTGCCAATGCGGATTCCGCCAGTTTTGCTGATCGGTTCCGTGTCGAACGGAATGGCATTTTTGTTGACCGTAATGGCCGCTTTATCCAGCGCGGTTTGAGCTTCGACGCCGGTGAGGCCTGCTGGGCGCAGATCCACGAGGAGGACGTGGTTGTCGGTTCCGCCCGATACGATGCGGTGGCCGAGTTTGGTGAGGCGTGCAGAAATGGATTTTGCGTTGTTGACGATTTGCTGCGCGTAGTTTTTGAAGTCAGGTTGCAAGGCTTCGTGGAAGCAGACTGCTTTGGCGGCAACGACGTGCATGAGCGGGCCGCCTTGAACGCCTGGAAAAACCTGGGCATCCACTTTTTTGGCGAATTCCTCGCGGCAGAGAACAAGTCCCGCGCGTGGCCCACGAAGGCTCTTGTGGGTTGTGGTGGTAACAAAATCCGCATACGGAACGGGCGAAGGATGGACGCCGCCGGCGACGAGCCCCGCGATGTGTGCCATGTCCACGAACAGGAATGCGCCAACGGAGTCTGCAATCTCGCGCATCCGCTTGAAATCAATGGTCCGAGGGTAAGCGGAAGCTCCGGCGGTGATCATTTTCGGACGAACTTCGGCGGCTTGTTTGGCCAAGGCATCGTAGTCGATCATTTCTGATTCCTGGCTCACGCCGTAGTGGTGCACTTCGTAAAGTTTGCCCGAGAAATTCGCTTTGTGGCCGTGTGTGAGATGGCCGCCGTGCGCGAGGTCCATGGTGAGGATTTTGTCGCCGGTTTGGAGGACGCTGAAGTAAACGGCCATGTTCGCCTGGCTGCCGCTGTGCGCTTGCACATTGGCGTGAGCGGCTCCAAAGAGTTTCTTGGCGCGTTCGATGGCCAGCGTTTCGACGATGTCCACATACTCGCAACCTCCATACCAACGGCGACCGGGATAGCCTTCCGCGTATTTGTTAGTCAGGCAGGAGCCTTGGGCTTCCATCACCGCGCGGCTTGTGAAGTTCTCGGAGGCAATCAGCTCGATGTGCTCAAATTGGCGTTCATTTTCCTTGCTGATGGCAGAGGCGATTTCAGGGTCGATCGCCGCAAGGGCGGTGGAGGAGTGCTTGTCTTCGGTGTGGGACGTCATGGCTGGTTGGTTGATCATTTTTAAAACGGATGGAAGGGCTTTTTGAATGGTGCGTTTGCATTCGATGTAGACCGCGCGGCCTTGTCCAATTGGGTCTGGCACGTCGGGCTCGCCTTTTTCTTCGAAGCGGATGAGCTGCGCTTTGTGCACAAACTCTGGAAAAAAAAGATCCACCATGCGCAGGTGGTCGCGGGTCATCACAAAAATGTGCGTCGCTTTTTCGAGGAGTTGTTCGGTGACCGGCTGGCTGCGGAATTTCGAAAGATCGCCGCGGTCGCTCACAACGGCATCCACCGCATCGCGGCTGGCTGGCTGGCCCGTTGCTGCGCTGAGGCCGGCGGATTCGACGCTGATTCCTTCAAGGCCGTCGATCATCTTACGGAAAAGCGCTTCGGCCATCGGGCTTCGGCAGACGTTCCCGGTGCAAACAAATAAAACATGGCGGCGCTTTGGATGGCTCATGGATGCGTGTGCATTCTAATTTGATGGTGATTCAAGTCAAACGTTGGCTCAACCGCCTGCGGATACGCGGAGAATTTCGAGTTGATCGCCGGATTTAACGGGTGTGCTTGGCCACTCGCTGCGGCTGAGTGCGGTGCCGTTGTGCTCGATAAGCACCATTTTTGGCTCGAGGCCGAGCTCCGCAACGACATCGGTAATATTCTTTGCACTGCTGACGGCACGCTTTTCGCCATTGATGAGAAGGTCCATCACGCCGCTCCCAGGATGCCGGCATCCCAGTCCTTCCAGACTGGATCTAGGCCGAGTTGAGTAAGAACTTGCTCGACGGCGCGCGGATCGCGGTCATCGGAAATTGAAAATTGTTCAGTTGCTGCCTCGCCGCCTGTGCCGGGAACGATTTTTCCCCGGACGGTGAGGTGCAGGGCGTCGCGGCCTTGGCCGGTGTAGCCGCCGGGTTCGGTGTGGCTGCCTGCGCTCATCATCGTTATTCCGAGTGGAGCCAGGAGATCCCGTAATGATGCGGGTTCGCGGGTGCTGAGAACGATGCCAACGGCAGGGAATGTGACCCGCAGGGCGCAGATGAGTTGAATGAATTCGCGGTCAGCCAGCGGGTATTTGGGTTCGTATTCCCCAGCCGCAGGGCGCAGGCGAGGGAGGCTGACGGTGAGTTGCGATTTCCAGCAAACGCGTTGCAGGTATTCAAGGTGCGCAGCGAGTGCCAGAGCCTCAAATTTCCAATCCCATAATCCAAAGAGCGCACCGATGCCGATGCGGCGGAATCCTGCTTCATGGCCGCGCTCTGGGCAATCCAGCCGCCAATCGAAATCTTTTTTTGGCCCGGTTACGTGGACTTGCGCATAGGTCTCGCGGTGATAGGTCTCTTGATAAACAACGAGGCCTTCCGCTCCGGCGCGCACGAGCGGCAGGTAGTCAGGGGTTTCCATGGGAGCAACTTCAATGGAGAGCGAGGGAACAAGCGGGCGAAGGCGGGCGATGCACATTTCGAGGTAGGGCCCGGAAACAAACTTCGGATGCTCACCGGCGACGAGCAGGATGTTGCGAAATCCCTCTTCCGTGAGATGGCGTGCTTCGGCGGCCACCTGATCGAGTTCGAGTGTCACCCGCTGGATCGCGTTCTCGCGGGAGAAGCCGCAGTAGGTGCAGGAATTGATGCACTCGTTCGACAAATACAACGGTGCGAACAACCGCATGGTGCGGCCAAAATGCCTTCGCGTTACGGCACTGGATTGTGCCGCGAGCGTCTGCAGGCGGGCATCATCCATCGGCTCCAGCAAATTTTCAAAACGGCGAAGCAACTGGGATTTTTCCCGAAGGGCTTTGTCAAAATGTGCGGAAAAACTCATGATTGGCGCTCAAAAAACGTGCGGTATTAATCGATGAAAAGCGGCATTCTGCAAGCGGGGAATAATAGGAATGTTTGCGGGCTCTGCCGATGATTTCGATGGGGCAAAATATGCCTACTTTTTCGGCTGTCGGCCTGGATTTTCAGACGCAAGGGAGATGGCACGTTCGATGCTACGTATTTATCACTATGGTCGAAGGAATTTACAACAGCGCAGCAGCTCTTTCCGTGTTAGAGCGCTGGCAGGCAACAATTTCTCAGAATTTAGCGTCGTCTGGCGTTGCGGGTTTCAAAAAATCCGACTTTGCGATCAAGGCAGACGAGCAGATGAAGACGCAATACGCGCCGGACGGAGTCAGCGCCGCGCGCCACACTGGCGGTCTCCCGGTTCGCACCACAAGTATCAATTTCTCGGCTGGTGACGTGAAGGTCACTCAAAAGCCGACCGACTTCGCCATCGAAGGCGACGGATTTTTTAAAGTCAACAACACCGACGACAAACCGCTCTACACGCGGGATGGTGAGTTTCATTTCAATGCTGACAACACGCTGGTAACCAAACAGGGACTCGTGGTTCAGGGTGAGGCTGGGCCGATCACCATCAATCCAGAACTCGGGCCGCTGACCGTTTCCCGCGACGGCACGATGTCGCAGGGCAATAATCAACTCGGAAGATTCCCGCTTTATGAATTTGGAACCACGGAAGGTTTTACACGCGTTGAAGGCGGATATTTTGAACCTCCGGCAGGAAAAACTCCGACCGTCGTAGAAAAAGCCGCGATGACCCAAGGGGCTATCGAGGCCAGCAATGTGACGCCTATGGCGGAAATGGTGAACCTGATTGCCGTTTCCCGCGCTTATGAAGCCGCGCAGCGAGCATTGACTTCGCATGATGATTTAATTTCCAAGGCCATTGGCACACTTGGCACACCGACTGCTTAACCTTCCCATATTATGCTAAGAGCTCTTCAAACTGCTTCCACAGGAATGGAAGCCCAACAGATGAACCTCAACACGATCGCAAACAACTTGGCGAACGTGAATACCACAGGCTTTAAGAAGAACAAAATTGAGTTCCAAGACATGCTTTATCAGAAAAAGCGCGCTGTCGGAGCCGAGGAAGGTGCTGGCAATTTGGTTCCAGCTGGCGTGGAAGTCGGAAATGGTGCTCGAGTAGCTTCAACAGCAAAAATTTACAGCCAAGGACAAGTCACTCAAACAGGCGAAAAAATGGACGTCGCCATTCAGGGTGACGGATTTTTTGAGGTTCAGCGCCCGGATGGAACGACCGCATACACGCGGGATGGCGGTTTTAAATTGGCTTCCGATGGTCGCGTGGTGACCAACGATGGTTTGCCGATTTTGAGCGGATTTCAGCCGATCCCTGTCGATGCGCAAAGCGTTAATATTTCTGGAAATGGACAAGTTACTGTCCAAACACCGGGTGGCACCCAAACATTTCAGGTTCAGCTTGTGAGATTCAACAATCCAGCTGGCCTGCGCAGCACGGGCAGCAATTTGCTGGAGGAAACGCCTGCCAGCGGAACCCCGACGCTTGGAAATCCTGCAGAAGCTGGATTCGGTTCGTTGTTACAGAATTATTTGGAAACTTCAAACGTCAACGTGGCTGAGGAAATGGTGAACATGATTCTCGCCCAGCGCGCTTACGAAGTGAATTCCAAAGCGATCCAAAGCTCGGATCAAATGATGGAGCAAACGAACAATCTGAAGAGGTAATGAAATTCCTTTCCTTACTGCTTGTTACATTGACCATCGGGGGCGCTGCCATGGCCTCGGATTTGGGGAATATTTTGGCGCCTGTCGCTACTATTCCATCGAATTCTCCGGCTTCGCAGTTCCGTTCTTCTTCGGCAACTCAAGATGGACCTTCGATTGTTACTTCGCAGGCGGTATCCGGGGACTATGGGATCAGCGAGCGGGAAATTTTGGATATTCTTCAACGCGAATTGACGGCCCGTTTTTCTCTGGAAGGGGAATTAAAGCTTTCATTTATGCAGCCATGGAAGCCGCTTGAAGTCAAAAACACCAGGGATTGGAAACTCGTTCTGGATCAAGTTCCAAATGGTGGTCTAACCTCGGTATCGCAACTCCGTTTCCATATTGAAGCCGGCGGTAAAGTCGTGGGTGATTGGCAGCAATCCGTTCGCGCTCAACTATGGCGTCCAGTTTGGTTTTCCACGCGCCGATTGGATCGGGGCGAAGTGCCGGATTCCTCGATTTGCACGGCTAAAACATACGACGTTCTTAATGAGAAACTTTCGCTTGTGCCAGCGGATACGGATTTATCTATCTATGAAATGGCTCAAACCGTGAGTCAGGAGCGCCCGCTCGCTTGGCGGGATATTGCGCTTCGCCCTCTTGTGCGCAAGGGACAGCTCATTGATGTTGTTGTTGCGGAAGGTGCTCTCAATATTTCGATGAAAGGGATTGCTCTTGGAAATGGCGGAGCCGGGGAGAACGTCAGTGTTCGTAACATTGACAGCCGCAAAGAATTTTCTGCCCGAGTTGTAAGGCCCAATACCGTTCAGGTTAAATTTTGATCAAGCTAATGAATTTTCGTTCCAATTATTCGCTTCCTGTCCTCTGTGCGGCACTTTTTGCCGCTACACCGGTTATTGCGTCAGCCCGCTCTCTTTGGGTTAAAGAGGGCAACCTCGAGCAAAGCATGTTTGCAGATAACCGAGCTCGTAATATTGGTGATATTCTGACGATTGTTATTCAGGAAGATACATCGACGAGTCAGTCGGCCAAGACTAAGACTTTTGACAGCATGCAGGGCGGTGCAGGCGTTTTCCCGGCCATCAATTCGTTGTTTAACCAATTCCTGCAGGCCACGCCAAAATTGATTGGAAATACGTTTGCTAGCGGCGCGGTGAAAGAGGGCGATGTCACCATTCCCACATTGGATCTCGCAGCCAAAGGCGAATGGAATGGCGGTGGCGAAGCGGCCAATTCCTTCACGGTTACGAATCGCACGTCGGTGACAGTGGTTGATGTCCTTCCCAATGGCAATTTGGTCATCGAGGGCGCAAAAATCATCCGTGTTGGCAAGGAATCCCAATACGCTTACATGCGTGGAATTGTCCGTCCAGCCGACGTGAAGGCAGATAACACTGTTCTTTCAACACAAATCGCTGATGCGCAAGTTGAATTTGTTCCCGAAGGTGAGCTGACAGATGCTCAGAAAAAAGGCTGGCTGACGAAAGCCTGGGAAAAAGTAAAACCATTTCCTTAAGACTTACGTGAAAAAAATTCTTTCCATCTCTTTTTTAGTTGCCCTGATTGCCCTGCCGGCTTTTGCCCAAATGGGCGATTCCTCGCCGATGATTCTAAATAGCACGGGCGGTTCCCGTATTAAGGATCTCATTGATGTCGAAGGGGCTCGGGATAACCAATTGAATGGCTATGGACTCGTCGTGGGTCTGGCCGGAACGGGTGATAGTAAAATTGATTCCACCCTTCAGTCGATTGCCAATGCCTTGAAAAACTACGGCATCAATGTTCCTCAAGATAAAATCAAATCGGGAAACGTGGCCGCGGTAATGATAACTTCGGAGATAGGACCATTCATTCGTCCGGGCTCTCGTCTTGATGTCACGGTTTCCTCCATTGGCGATGCGAAGTCCCTGCAGGGCGGTGTGTTGCTTCAGGTTCCGCTTCAAGGTGCTGATAGAGTTGTTTATGCGGTAGCTCAAGGTGCTATCGCCGTTGGCGGATTTCTGGGAGGTGCTGGCGGTGCCGGTGGTGCAACGGTTCAAAAAAACCATCCTACGGTGGCAACAAGTCCAAATGGCGCCATTGTGGAACGTGAAATCCCAACAGAAGTTGTTCGCAATGGGGCGATGAATCTCATGCTTCGTGAGGCAGACTACACTTCCGCAGCCCGTATGGCGGAAGCGATTAACCGCGTTTTCCCAAATACCGCCGTGGCTCGCGATGCAAGATCAGTGAACGTCATCGTTCCGCCTGAATATAGTAATTACGAGGTAAATTTCTTAGCGAGTATTGGTGGTATTGAATTGGAGACCGATAGTGCCGCGAGGGTTGTTATTAATGAACGCACGGGAGTGATTGTTGCCACATCCACGGTGCGCGTTTCTAAGGTTGCAGTCAGTCACGGATCTCTAACGATTTCAATAGCATCCACGCTGACGGCCAGCCAACCGGGCCCATTCAGCAATGGAAATACTGCGGTTCTACCTAGCACCACAACCAATGTGAATGAAGGAAAGGGCTCGTTCATGGTTGTTGAAGAAGCTCCAACTATTGAACGTGTAGCGAGTGCCCTCAATGCGCTGGGGGTTTCCACACGCGACATGATGTCGATTTTCCAGACAATGAAACGCGCAGGTGCCTTGCAAGCCGAACTTGTTCTCAACTAATATGGATATCTCAGCCATTACCCCACAGGTTGCCCAATTCACCGAACAGGCACAAAATGCACAGGGCAAATTTGCCTCCAAGGAGGATGCAAAAATTGCCGACTCCTGCAAACAGTTCGAAGCCATTTTGTG
>JBEIMO010000018.1:0-17262 GCA_040378625.1 Verrucomicrobiia bacterium
AGGATGATTTGAGGGATTAAAACAACGGGGATAATCAAAATCCCGGTTTTACTTTCGGAGACGAGTGCCGAAATGATGAGTCCGATGGCGGCTCCGCTGGCGGCCGTAAGAAACATTGCTATAAAAACGATCCAAAATGCATCGCGCACGGAGAGCAGAGCATTGCCAATCCAAGTGAACAACGCGCATTGGATTAAGGCGAAAAAGGCAAGCGTTATAACCTTTGCCAGCAAATAAAAACCAAGATTCACGTTGAGGTTTCGCTCCCTCATCAGGACGGCTCTGTCGTGAATGATGTCATCCACGCTGTTTGTGAGGCCCAAAAACATCGCCACAACGAGAGAGAGGAAGAGATAGGTCGGAATGTGGAAGGCCGATGCAAAATCATAGACGTCACTTTCCGAGTAGCGCAGAACCATGCCGGTAAGAATCGCCAGCATGGGGGCTTCCAGAATGGTGGTCAGCAGGTTCGCCTTGTTGCGAAGTTTGCTGAGGAATGCGCGTTTGAGCAGAATGCCAAACTGTCTCCACTGCTCGCGCGGGCGGAGACGTTCCTTTTTGCGCTGACCCGAGGCCGCTGCCGGCGGGGCTTCTTTGGGCGTTACAGGCTGTTGGACGTCCTTCAAAAGCCGATACGCTTCGTATTTGTCGCGCCAGTAGTCTGGGGAAAATCGTCGCGCTGGCACGAGTTGGCCTCGATTGTTTTCTTCGAGGATGATGTCGCCGCCGAGGTCGCGCAACGGAGTTTCTAGAACGTCAAAGATAAATTCCGGACGCGAGGACCCGCAGGATTCGCAGCCGCCGATCGGATTGGCTCCAGCTTGGCGACTCTCAGCTTCCGCAAAGTATTTCAGCGTTTCCTGAGGCGTTCCGAAGAAGACCAACTTGCCACCGCGGTCGAGCACGATCGCTTTGTGGAACATTTGAAAAATACGCGATGTCGGTTGGTGGATCGTCACCAGAACGATCTTGTTGTGCGACATGTCGCGAATGATGTCGATGATGTGCTCGGAGTCTTTGGAGCTCAATCCACTGGTGGGTTCGTCGAAGAGAAAAACGTCTGCGGAACTCACCATATCGAGTCCGATATTGAGGCGTTTCCGTTCTCCTCCACTCAGCGTTTTTCTTCCGGCGCTGCCGACCACAAAGCCGCGCCGTTCATTGAGTCCAAGCTCGGCTAATTTTCCATCAATGCGCCGGAGTCGTTCGCGCCGGCTCAGATGGGGCGCGCGGATAGCGGCCGCAAAATCCAGGTTCTCTTCGATGGTCAGGTGTTCATCGAAGGCGTCGTATTGGGGAATGTAGGTGACGTATTTTCGAAGCGAATCGTAATGCGTGTAGAGCGAACGGTTGTTGAAAACCACTTCGCCTTGCGAGGGGGTGAATTGTCCCGAAAGTGCCCTGAGGAGCGTGCTTTTGCCGCATCCGCTGGCTCCCATTACGCACACCATCTCTCCCCGTTCGACAGAGAATGAAACTCCGTCAATTGCGATTTGGCTGTTTCCAAATCGGCAGACAAGGTCCCTCACGTTGAGTGTGCGAATGACGTTCTTTTCTTCTTCGATGAGGCGCTCGGAGAAGTTGCAACGGAGGACTTGGCCGACATCAACCCGTATGGCATCGCCATCGGCAAGCGGGCATGTATTGCGGACTGGAACGTCTTTGACGAGAATCGGACGGTCGCTTTGCAGCACTTCAAGTTGGCCGATTTTCTTTTCGTAGTCGCACGAAATTTTCAACAACACGTCGCCGCCGGGACCAGGCGCAAGCAGGATGTCGTCCTCCTCGAGCAATCCGGGATTATTGGAAACAAGGTATTCACTTTTGGAGGGGCTTAATTGAAAACGTCCGCCATAGGAGCGGGCGCGGAGCCGGAGATAATCGAGGTCCAGCTCACTGTCATCATGGAAAATGATTTTGTCCTCAAGAGTAGCGGTGACCTCCCTTCCCGCATCCAGACGCGTTTCTTTCAATACTGCATCGACATTTTTGAGGGCCTTGACCTTGACCCGAAGGCCGAAGGCGACTTGCAGGCAGGATTCTCGGGAACGGTTTTTCTCAAGAGTGACTTCATCATCCTTGCTCACGGCCACAAAGATTTCCGGCAAGGTGACGTTTTTCTTTGCGTTAAAGTAGAAGATGAGGTCGGCGTAGCTGAGCACGATGTCGTCCACAAGCACGCGTTGTCCCGCATAGAGTCTGGCGAAACTTCCCGGTTCCAGCGCGCGTCCCTGCACGATGAGGTTTCGACCGCTGAGGTTTTTTATGATGACTAGATTCCCGTAGCGATAGGCATTCAGACGTTCCTCAGGTTTGAAGTCTGCAAGAACGACATCGGTTTTGTCCGGATGGCCGAAGCTGACCAATTCCAGAGGCGAGGAACCAGTGCTGTAAATGGCGATGTCCGCTTTGTCATCAGCGTTCAGTTGATAAACGATGTCGATCGCTTGCGTGGCCATCCCCAGTCGGGACATGAAGGCGTAGTAAGCGACAACCGCATCGTTTTTCAGTCCTGCCTTGGCAATGAGGTCATAGAGTTGAACGCCCAAAAGGATTTTGCGTTCGTCGCTGAGTTGTCCGGCCAACTTGGCCGCCATGGCATCCAAATCCTGACGTTGACTTAAGGCATTTTGGAAAAGTTCGCGCAATTCCGAGTAAACGGCATCCGGGTAGTCGTAGCGCAGAAAACCGAGGCTGGAGTCGATTTCTTCCTCGATCAATTCTCCGTCCACGCGGGAAAAAGCCGCCAAAACTTGAATGAGTGTCGGCAGCAGATTGGGCGCTTCCGTGACTGTTCTCGGCTTGCGCTGGATGCGACGCAGAACGTGGTGAAAAGCCGATTGGGCACGGGCGGCAAGTCGGGCGATGCTTTCCACGCGTTTTTGCGTGCGGTCTCGGCTTGCTGGAGTTGAAACAGGTTCCACTATATTAGAGGAGTAGCTTTTGATGCCTTTAAATGCAATGCGAGGCTTGAGTCACTTTCGAAAATTGTGGGGGCGGAAAATTGACACGCAAAGACAAACCCGCTTTCATTCGGCCACATGTATCGTCTTTTCATGCTGCTTTGTTTGACCGTTGTGGTCTTGCTTGTCGGCTGCGCTTCTCCCGAAGGTCCCGTCAATCGCCTCGAGAAGGCCAACGTGCTTCCGCTGGATCTGGATGGTTCCTATCAAATCCGAAAAATTCTCAAATCCGTCTACGATCCCTCGATTCCTGCTCCGCCCACACAGAGCGAATCTCTGCTTTTTGAGCGGGCCCGCCAGACATGGGGTGCGATTGATAGCACTGAAATCGCCAAACGCCATGGAACTTATTTTTCCTTCTTCTGGAGAAACGCCAAACGCTCGGATGTCACCATCCGCTTGGAATACCGTCAGGCTGCCCTGGGAAA
Source organism: Verrucomicrobiia bacterium (assembly GCA_040378625.1). GTDB lineage: Bacteria > Verrucomicrobiota > Verrucomicrobiia > Chthoniobacterales > Terrimicrobiaceae > UBA967. The sequence continues at coordinate 3,392 of JBEIMO010000018.1, forward strand.
TTATGTGATGGCTCAGGAACGTTACTACACAGACGTGCAGGGCTCGCATAAATCTACGTTCGAGGTCACTGGTGATGAATTTTTAGAATCCGGCCAAGTGACTTCCTGGCGGGTTCTTTTGATCGTCAACGGCCGGATCGTTGCATTTAAACAATCTTTTATGTGGAAATAGGGCCGTTTGACAGGACCACTATTAGGAACGAAATTATTTAAAATTTGTGAGTAAAACTTCTTCTATCCTCGTCGGCAGTGCAAATGGCACTGTTTGGATGAAGGTCGATGGTCGGGGCACCTTTGAAAACAGCCAATGCGTGAAGGAATATGTTCAACGCATGATCGTCAAAGGTATGCTGGAATTCATTCTGGATCTGCAGAAATGCGAACTCATGGATTCGACATTCATGGGCATGCTGACTTCTATCGCCTTTCAGTTACGGGACGTTCAAAGCGGCCAACTGCGTGTTGTGCGGGCCAATCCTCGGAATTTCTCGCTCTTGGAAAGCCTCGGTCTTGACCATCTTTTTCAAGTCGAACCCGAGCCACCTGCGAAGGAGCCTGATGTTTTGAAGGAGGCCAGCGTTCCTCCTATCAGTCTCGAGGAGCAAAAGACTGCGATTCTCGTGGCCCACGAGGCTCTCGTGGAGGCAGACCCCCGCAATGCCGTTCGTTTTCAGGATGTGATTGAATATCTCCGGCAAGAAATTGCTGACGGCACCCCTGCCAATTAATCCTTCTTGATTGGCGGTGGGTATTTCGAGAAAGATGAGATTCCCGCAAGCATGTGGAATTTTATCAATCTCGCGTTTTTCATCATCGCACTGGCTGTTCTTCTGGCAGTCTATTGGCGTTCCGGTAAAAAAACACGCGACCTCAATCGCCGTCTCACTGATCTCGAGGTCGAAGAGGATCGTGTCTTTGATTTTCTTCATGGAATTGGCGCGGCATTTTCCGAAGGCGTTCGGAGTTCCGAATTACACCGACTGATTGTCGAAAGCGCGGTTCGTATTCTCGATGGGCGCGGCGGGGCACTTTACCTTGCCAATAAATCCGAAACGGCGCTCACGCCTTCATTTATCAGTGCAGGATGTCCGCCTTTTGTGCAGGTGCCGCCGCACATTCTGGAGCAAATGGGAAACAACCCGGCCGCACTGGAAAGTTATCTTCAACTCCAACCGGTGGAAAACGGTCAGGGCTTCATTGGCGAATGCTGGGAAACTGGCCAAGTCCAGCTTGTTTCTGGGACGGATTTTCACGTCGAGGGCTCGAATTCGGCGATTATCGGCCCGCTCATCTATCGCCACAAAATTCTCGGTGTTCTGGCCGTCGCGAATGGAGTTGGCGCAACGACATTCAGTGAGGCGGATCTCAAGGTCTTCCGCGCCATTGCCGAGCAGAGCGCTTTCGCTCTCTACAACGAGGCCATCTACATTGAGGCAGGGGAAAAAAAGCTTCTCGATCGTGATCTCGAGATTGCCCGCGACATCCAGCGAATTCTTCTTCCCTCCGCGCCGCCGGTTTTTCCAGGATATGGGTTTTCAGCAGTCAGTATTGCCGCGCGCCATGTGAGTGGAGATTATTTTGATTATATCCCGCTCGGTTCGGATCGCTTGGGCGTGGCGATCGCGGATGTAAGCGGCAAGGGAATTCCCGCCTCCCTCATCACGGCCATGTGCCGAGGGGTTCTGCGACGCGAGGCGATGGAATCAGCCGTGGCCTCGGATGTTCTGTGTCGTGTTAATCGTCTGCTCTACCCGGACATCAAAGAGGACATGTTCATCAGCATGGCCTACCTGATTTTGGAATCCACAAGTGGTCGCGTCATGCTGGCCCGAGCGGGTCATGATGCGCCTCTCCTATACCGCGCCGCCACCCAGCAGGTGGAAAAATTGAGCCCGAAAGGCATGGCTCTCGGGATTGACAGTGGCGAGGTCTTCAATAGAGTTTGCACCGATTTCAGTTTCGAGATGGAGACTGGTGATTGCATACTGCTCTACACCGACGGATCCACCGAAGCCATGAATCACCAAGGCGAGGAATTCAGCCTTGAACGTTTGGTCGACGCCCTGAAGGCCGGCGCGCCGCACGGGGCGGCCCACGTGGTCAGTCACATCGCGGATGACGTCAAAACCTTTGTGGGTGCCGAAATCAAGCACGACGACATCACTCTCATTGCCATATCAAAAACATGAACACCTCAAACGAATCTGAGTCACTGGATAAAGAACCCACGGACTCCCCGGTCGAGCGAAATCCCGAGATTGCCGAGGTTGATTTCGAGGCAGAGGCTGCCAAGCTCAAAGACCTCGCGCTGCGTGCACGTGCCGATCTCGATAATTTCCGCAAACGCGCCATTCGGGAGAAAGAAGATGCCATTCGTTATGCGAACAACGGCTTGCTCGAAAAATTTCTGCCCATTCTTGATAATTTCGAACTGGGTCTTGATGCCGCCAAAACAGCGCCGGACACATCATCCGTGCTGCTTGGAATGTCGATGGTCCAAAAACAACTTCAGGAATTCATTCGCTCCCAAGGCCTCGAAGAAGTGCAGTCGGATGGAGAGGTTTTTGATCCCACCAAACATGATGCTGTGGCTCAGGAATTCAGCGCCGACATCGCCGAGGGGCATGTCATCCGTCAAGTTCGCAAGGGCTACAAATTGAAGGACCGCCTGATTCGCGCATCGTCGGTTATTGTTTCCAAGGGTGCTCCGCAATGAGCCGTAAACGCGACTACTACGAAATTCTCGGCGTTGACCGGGACATCACCGGCGAAGATCTGAAGCGGGCTTACCGCAAACTCGCCGTTAAATTCCATCCCGATAAAAATCCGGGGGATGCCGAAGCGGAGGAAAAATTCAAGGAACTCGGCGAGGCCTATGAGGTCTTGAGCGATGAATCCAAGAGAGCAGCCTACGATCGATACGGGCATGCCGCATTTCAAAATGGAATGGGTGGTGGCGGCGGTGGTGGTGGCGGAGGATTCCATGATCCATTCGATCTCTTCCGCGAAGTTTTCAATGGCGGTGGAGGCGGCGGAGTGTTTGAACAATTTTTTGGCGGCGGTGGAGGCGGAGTCGATTCCTCAGGTCGCCAACGCGGTTCCGATCTTCGCTACGACTTGCAGATTTCGCTCGAGGAAGCAGCCAAGGGTTGCGAAAAGGAAATTGAAATTCGCAAACTCGAATCCTGCGACCCTTGCTCAGGCAGCGGTGCGCAAAAAGGCTCCAAAGCGGTGACATGTCCGACCTGCCGAGGACGCGGTCAGGTCGTTGTCTCTCGCGGATTTTTCCAAGTCGCACAGACATGCCCAAATTGTCACGGCAGCGGCCGCATTATTGAAAAACCCTGTCCATCGTGTCAGGGGGAAGGTCGCAGCGAAAAGACGACGCGCGTGAAAATCAAGATCCCTGCAGGCATCGAAAGTGACTCGCGCTTGCGTAGCACGGGTGGGGGCGAAGCGGGCTTGCGCGGCGGGCCTTCGGGTGATCTCTACGTCGTGGTGCACATCAAGGAACACGATGTTTTTGTCAGGAATGGCATGGACCTCACCTGCGATATTCCCATTCCATTTTCGACAGCGGCACTCGGTGGGGAAATCCGGGTTCCAACGCTCGACGGGGCGGTGACCCTCAAAATTCCTCCAGGAACCCAAGGCGGTTCGACATTCCGAATCCGTGGACTTGGCATGCGGGCGATCCAAGGAAATGTCAAAGGCGACATTCTCACTTGCGTTCAAGTAGAGGTGCCAACCCGCTTGGATGCCGATCAGCGGGCCGCATTGGAAAAATTTGCGGAACTCTGTGGAGAGGAGAACAACCCGATTTATAAAGGTTTTTACGATCGATTGAAGTCCTTCTTTGCCTGAGACTATGATTCTCTCCCCCGCTGAAATGCTCGAAACAGAGCGACGCGCCTTTGCGGGCGGTATTTCAGCGGAGGGCCTTATGGAAAAGGCGGGCCTCGAAATGGCGAATCTCGTTCGGCATTTCCATCCTTTTCCGGGAAATTGCCTAGTCTTCTTTGGCAAAGGTCACAACGGAGGAGACGTTCTGGTTGCCGCTCGACATCTCGCCGAATGGGGGTGGGGGATCGAACTGGACCAAGTGTCCGCAGTCCTTGCTCCTCTTACTGCAAAAAAGTTGACGGCTATTTCTCAAAAACCGGCCTCGTCACCCTATCCGCTGGTGATCTTGGATGGACTTCTCGGAATTGGTGTTTCCGGTGACCCGCGTGAACCTGTTGCGACTGCAATCCAGCGCATTAACCATCTTCGTGGCACCCGTGCGGCCTGGGTCCTTTCTGCCGATTTGCCGAGCGGACTGCGTGAGGATATGGTGGGCAATCCTTGCGTGGTTGCCGATGCAACAATAACCATGGGGTTTGCAAAAACCTCTCTCGTTGCCGACCACGCCACAAATTTTGTGGGACGTCTTGCCGTGGCGGAGTTGACTGGTCTCGAGGCTCCACCGGATGCCGATCCCTCCGAAATTCTTTCTCACGAAAATCTCCGACATCTTCTGCCTCCCCGTTCCTTTGATATCCATAAAGGGCAATGCGGACGTGTGGGCATTATCGCAGGTTCCAGCGCATTTCCAGGTGCAGCGCGACTTTGCTCGGCAGCGGCAGTGAAGTCTGGCGCGGGTTTGGTAACGCTTTTTGCGCCGCCCGAAGTGACTCCGATCCTTGCTGCCAGCGTTTTGCCGGAGGTCATGGTTTCTTCGATTTCTGATTTCAGGGAATTATTGGGAAAACCCTTCGATGTCTTTGCGATTGGGCCGGGATTGGACCGCGAGCGAGATGCCATGGCGCGTGACTTTGTTCAAAAATGCCCCGCGCCTTGTGTGGTGGATGCTGATGCTCTTAATGCGTTTTCCAATCATACGACGTTGCTTCGTTCCTGCGCTGGACCGCGTTTACTGACACCCCACCCGCTCGAGATGGATCGGCTGGATGCCAAAAATAATCGCACGCGCCGTCAATGGCTTTCGGATTTTGTGGAGCAATATCCTGTGGCGTTGTTGCTCAAAGGTGCTCGGACGATCATCGGCCAAAAAGGTTTTGCTCCCGCCTACAATTCCACCGGACATCCGGGAATGGCCTCAGGAGGCATGGGGGACGTTCTCACCGGTGTTTGCGCCGGACTTATGGCTCAAGGAAAAACTCCATTTGATGCCGCCAAGCTGGCCGCTTGGACATGTGGATATGCTGCGGAACTCGCGATCCGTGATTCAGGTTGCTCGCAGGAATCTCTCACGGCGAGTGACGTCATCCATCATCTCGGACCTGCGTTTAATTGCCTCCGGCACGGGTAAAGCATTATGAGTTCGGAATTCGGATCTATTATCTCCCCAACTCAATTTTAACTATGGAAGTTTCGTTCATCATACCCACAGCGAATCGAGCCGCATTGTTGCAAAAAACGCTCTTATCAATTGTCCGTATTTTGCCAGCAGGTAGTGATGCCGAAATTATCATCGTAGATAACGGTTCGACGGACAAAACCGCAGAAACATGCACGGCGATTCAAACGGAGTTTCCTAAACATGCGATTCGTTACATCTACGATTCCATGCCGGGAATGCTCACTGGGCGGCATCGGGGAGCTATGGAGGCCAGAGGAGATATTTTATCCTACTTGGATGATGATGTCATTCTGGGGCCCCAATGGCTGGAGGGTTTGAGGGATTCGTTTTCCTCCGAAAATGTCTCTCTGGTTGGAGGTCCATCGCGTCCCAAATACGAAGTGGAGCCTCCCTCCTGGCTCGAAGGGATGTGGGAGCATTATGAGGGTGGGTGCTATTGCGGGCACCTAAGTCTGTTTGACCAAGGCCCCGCTAAAATCCAATGCGATCCGGGCAACGTGTGGGGACTCAATTATTCGATTCGCAAAAGTGCGCTTTATGATTGTGGTGGATTCCATCCCGACTGCATCTCGAAATCTTTGCAACGCTATCAGGGTGATGGCGAAAGCGGCCTGTCTGCTAAATTAAAGAAAAGCCGACTCTTTGCGGTCTACCATCCGGATGTTTCCGTAACGCATGTGATTCCCGCATCGAGGATGACGGTCGGCGCCTTTGGAAGTCGTGCGTTTTACCAAGGCGTTTGCGATTCCTACTCCCAAATTCGACGAGATGGAAAGACGGAGTCGAATGCTCTGGAAATGGGAAACCATTTTGAAATTTCACAAACTCCAACGTCTGATGATGTGAGGCAGTTGATAGCTGTGGAACAACAAAATGGTTTTGCTTATCACCAAAATGAAGTTCGCAACGACGACACCTTGTTGGAGTGGGTTCTCAAGCCGGATTATTTTGACTGCAGCCTGCCTGAGGGGTGGCAAAAATACTGTGTAGTTTGATTTGCTGCACTTATTGCATGCGCCCTTCGTATTCGATCAAGGAGCTGATGGCTTCACGAACTCGACTTTGCAGCCAGCTTCCGAAGCGATGGCTCGGATTTTGTTTTGTAAGGACTGAGTGGCAGAAACAAGAAAGCCCTCTTCGATGAGTTGTTTTTTTGCTGCGCGTTGGAGTGCTTGGGTCGCTTTGATCTGCGCTTTTTCGGGAAGACTGTCCCATGACGTTTCCGAAGGGTTGGCCACCTTCGGATTTTGAATGTGGAGGCTCAGAACCTTGCTCGGAGGTAGGGCGGCCCCGATGAGCGCGCCGCCTCGGTGGATGTTGATTTCAATAATCTCGCGGGTGAAAATTCCCGCTTCCGCATGAAATTCCGCTTGGAGTTCCAAGGCGTTCCAGGACGGCGGTTGCGCTTCTAGTTTGGTTTGAACGGTGCCCCCGCGTTCGCTGCAAATGAGAGTTTCTTGTGAGGCGTTTTGCGCAAAAATAGCTCCGGCGTTGGCGAGAATGCGGGGAGTGATGCCGAGCGATTTCTCAAAACCTTCTTTGATCCGGTTGCCGGTCTTGATGGCCTGATCCATCGGCGAAATAAAAAATATCCAACTGAACCAACAGGCTCCAATGGTCGCGATGGCTGCTCCTGAAAAGGTGAGCCAGAGAAAAGAGGATTCGCGATTAGGTTTCACGGGATAAAAGGGAATCGGCGATGCTGTGGAGAAAATCGGCGCGAGCCCCGAGTGGATTCAATGCTTAACGAGCAAGCTGAGTAAATAGAGCAGCCTACTTACGGGATTTTCCGATGCCTAAAACCGAAGCAAACGTGGCCTTGCCTGCAGCGGCATCTTTGCCGGCGCTCTTACCTAATTTTTCGGAGGTCTGAGTGACGTCCAAGATGTCATCCACCACCTGAAACGCGAGGCCGAGATTTTTTCCAAATTCCCCAAGGGCTTTAACCTCTGATCCCTTTGCATTGGCACTCATGGCACCGAGTTTTAAGCTTACTGCAATCATAGCTGCCGTTTTTCCGTGATGAATGCGCAGAAGTTCGCGCGGGCTGATCTTTTTATTCTCCGCTTCGAGGTCGGCAACCTGGCCGCCGATGAGGAATTCACTACCAGCTGCCGCGGAGAGTTCTGATAAAAACGCTTTCATCTTATGGCGAGATGTCTCTTTCGTGCGGGCAAGCATTTCAAAAGCCACAGTCAGCAGCGCATCACCAGCCAGAACAGCGATGCCTTCGCCGAAAACCTTGTGGGACGTTGGTCGCCCGCGGCGAAAGTCATCATCATCCATGCAGGGAAGATCATCGTGGATTAAGGAATAGGTGTGAATGCACTCCACGGCGCAGGCTGAGGGCAAAGCGTTTGTTAATGATCCTCCGCAAGCTTCGGCTGCCGCAAGACACAAGATCGGCCGCATCCGTTTTCCTCCTGCAAAAATGCTGTAGTGCATCGCGCGATGAATCGTCGCCGTGGAGGGATCAGGCAGCCAGCGCTCCAAAGCGAGATCCACTTTTTTATGCAGGGATGCGATGCGTGAGGAATGATTCATGGAATGATGCCGATTAAACCGGAAAGCAGATTTTTAGACAGAATTAACAAAATTTGAAAATCAAGGGCAGAGGGTTGAGCCAAATAAACCTTGCGCGAGTGAGCCTCCGTCTTCATAATTTTGTCTCCTTTGAGGCTGGATAGCTCAGTTGGTAGAGCAGAGGACTGAAAATCCTCGTGTCCCCGGTTCGATTCCGGGTCCAGCCACATTCTTTAAAACTGACTTAAAGAATATCACTATCTCAAATTGCTTCATTTAACATGAGCTCTCCCAAACCTCCCTCTGAAAAATCCTCCGATCAGAATTCTGTGACTGTGGACTGGAATGCGATTGCAGCGCATCCTGATTTTACGGCTCTCGTTCGTCGTAAGATGAGGTTGATCATCCCCGCGACCGTATTTTTTGTGGTTTATTATTTTTTGCTGCCCATAGGAGTTGGGTGGTTTCCGGAATTCATGCAAAAGCCGGTATGGGCGGACATGAATCTCGCCTACCTTTTTGCGCTCTCCCAATTTTTTATGAGCTGGGCTTTGGCATTAGTTTACGTGGTAGCGGCGGCGGGATGGGATCGCCGGGAAACAGCCCTGCTGGCTAAATTCGGATTCACCTCAAAACACTAAACCAAAATGAACCTCCTCCTTGCCGTTGCGGGTGATGCCGCCCCGAGCCACACCTCTCTTTACATGTTTTTGGGATTCGTGGCCGCCACGCTGGTGATTACTTATTTCAGCGCCAGAAAATCTGCAGGTGCGAGTGCCTATTTCGCAGCCGGTCGTAGAATCACAGGTTGGCAGAATGGACTCGCTGTCGCGGGTGACTATATGAGCGCGGCAAGTTTTCTTGGAATTGCCGGAATGATCGCGATGAATGGTTACGATGGGTTTATGTATTCCGTCGGTTTCCTCGTGGCTTACCTGACGGTTCTTTTCATCATCGCGGAACCTCTGCGCAATGCTGGAAAATACACGATGGCCGACGTTTTGGCCTATCGCTTGAGTCCGCGTCCGGTTCGTGCAGCGGCGTCGTTGAGCACGCTCACGGTTTCGATTTTTTACATGATCGCGCAAATGGTTGGCGCTGGGGTGTTAGTGCGCCAGTTGATTCCCGGAATCTCTTATGAGTTCGCCGTTGTTGGGGTAGGGGTCCTGATGGTTGTTTACGTTGTTTTTGGAGGGATGTTGGCGACAACGTGGGTGCAAATCATCAAAGCGGTTTTGCTCATAGCGGGCAGCTTGTTCCTGAGCATTCTTGTTCTGAAGCGGTTTGATTTCGATTTGGCGAAATTCTTTGCCTCGCTCACGGCGATTTCATCAACGACGGCCGATGGCAGCACTGTGACGCGAAATTTTCTGACGCCAGGCCTGATTTTCAAAAATCCTTGGGATCAAATTTCTCTGGGCATGGCGCTGCTTTTTGGAACGGCAGGGCTTCCGCATATTCTGATCCGTTTTTACACCGTCCCAGATGCCCGCACAGCAAGGTCCAGCGTGGTTTGGGCGATGTTGATTATTGGTTTGTTCTACATCATGACGACGTTCTTTGGTTTCGGAGCAGCGAGTCTTCTCGGTCCAGATTTTCTACAAAAGCACGGAGGAACCAACATGGCCGCACCGGAGTTGGCTCGATTGCTCGGGGGAGAAATATTTTTCGCCTTCATCAGCGCCGTGGCATTCGCAACAATTCTGGCGGTCGTCGCGGGATTAACGATCAGTGCCAGCACAAGCTTTGCCCATGATTTTTTCAGCAACGTCATCCATCACGGCAAGGAGCATAAACCTGGAGCCGAGGTTCGCGTGGCGCGCATCACGACATTCGTAGTGGGGGCTCTTTCTATCGGTATCGCTATTGTTCTTGGTCCGGGAGTGAATGTTGCATTTTTGGTTGGTCTCGCATTTGCTGTAGCGGCAAGTGCGAATCTCCCAGTGCTTGTGTTTTCGTTGTTTTGGAAACGCTTCAACACGGCTGGTGCAGTGAGCGGATTGCTGGTCGGTTTGATTTCCAGCATTGTGCTGATCCTTGTGAGTCCGGACTTCATGAAGAATGCATTATTCCCGCTCAAAAATCCGGCTTTGGTGAGCATTCCTCTCGGATTTTTGGCATCATGGATTGGAACCCTTTTGTCCAAAGAAGTTCCTTCAGACGACAAGTTCACCGAACTTCAAGTGCGCGCCAATACAGGCCTGGGAGCCGAAAAGGCGTCATCACACTGACCGTCTTTTCGACGTTTGGTTTTTATCCCAAAGCGGCGTGAGCGCGTTTTAGTTCAGCCAGTCGGTTAATCCAGTCGTCTTGCCGTTGGCGGTGCTCTGCGACGACATCGACCGGAGCGTTTTGAACAAAGGATTCGCTGGAAAGTTTACGAGCCACTTTTTCAATTTCGCTTTCGACTTTAGTCATCTCGCCAACGAGGCGTTTTTTCTCTGTCGCCGGATCAATGATGCCTTCGAGTGGGAGGTAGATAATTCCAACATCAGTCGGGCAGGCTGCATGACCTGTTAGTGCATCGGCACTGAAAGTAATGGATTCCGCGTGAAGCAAAATTGCGATTGCCGCCTGCTCGCCTTCAATCCAGTCCACAGAGGGAGCGATGCGCCAAGGGAGGCGTTTGTTGCTCGGAATGCCGTAGGTGGCTCTCAAATTACGCGCTTTGGAAATGGCATCATGCACCGCTGCGGCGCGGGATTCTTTGGCGAATCCACCGGTTGTCGGCCATCCGCTTAGCATGAGGCTTTGCGCGCCGAGGCCTAATCCGTTCCAGAGTTCCTCGGTAATGAATGGAGCGTAGGGATGAAGGAGTTGGAGAATGCGTGTGATCGTATAATCCAGCGTGGCCAGCGTTCCCGCGCGGCGCGGGGAGTCACTTGCAAAATCGGCTTTGGCGACTTCGATAAAGCGATCGCAGAAATCTCCCCACACGAAATCGTAGAGGGCTTGGGCGATGTCGCTGAAACGATAGCTTTCGTAGCCTTCGTTGACGCGCTCAATGGTCGCATCAAGGCGAGCGAGGAGATCCTTGGCAAAAAGCGAGAGTTCGTATTTCGAAGGATCAGCTGCAGGATCAATCGGTCCCTGCATTTGCCGGAAGCGGCAGGCATTCCATAGCTTGTTGCAGAAATTCCGGCCTTCCACGATTTGCTGTTCATCAAATTTGATGTCCTGTCCCTGCGGGGCAATGCGAAGGAGTCCGAAACGAATTCCATCTGCGCCAAATTTTGCAATGAGGTCGAGCGGATCAGGCGAATTGCCGAGGCTCTTCGACATTTTGCGTCCCTGCTTGTCGCGAATGATTCCCGTGAAATAGACGGCGCGAAATGGGACTTCGCCGGTGTATTCGAGTCCCGCCATGATCATGCGAGCCACCCAGAAGAAAATGATATCGGGTCCAGTGACCAATACGCTCGTGGGATAAAACTTCGCCTGAGTCGCGGCATCCATGGTGTCATGCGCCCAGAGCCACGAAGAAAACCAGGTGTCGAGAACGTCGTTGTCTTGCACCCCAACCCTCACCGGGCGACTCGATCTGGCAGCGGCAATCCGCAATCCGTGAACCGGAATCTGCATTTGCGGGATACCAAACAGGAATGCGGTGTCCCCACCAGAGTTGGCGGGAGATGCACCAGTCTTGGATATTCTCGAGCCAATGGTCGTAAACCTTTTCCCAGCGATCAGGAAAGAAGCGAATGAGGTGATTGCGCACGGCATCACGTGCCTCGGTGGTTTTTGGATATTTTAAAAACCATTGTTCCGAGAGGCGTGGTTCGATCGGGACATCAGCTCGTTCGCTGAACCCGACGTTGTTTTCATGCGGTTCCTCTTTGACCAGCAATTCGAGTTCGCGCAATTTATCGACGGCCTTGGTGCGGGCTTCAAAGCGGTCTAGTCCTGAGAATTCTTCGCCGGCGAGTTCATTGAGTGTTCCATCCGGGTTCATGATGTCCACCACGGGCAGATTGTGGCGGAGTCCGATTTCGTAGTCGGTTTTGTCATGAGCTGGAGTGACCTTGAGGACGCCGGTTCCAAATTCAAAATCAACGGCTTCATCGCCGATAATCGGAATGAGGGCTTCCACGCCGGCAGGAAGCGGGCGGCGCACATGGAGTCCGATGAAATTTGCGTAGCGTGAGTCTTTCGGATTCACCGCCACGGCAGCGTCGGCCATGATCGTCTCTGGGCGCGTGGTGGCAATTTCCAGAAATGTGCCGGGACGTTCCGCAATTTCCACGCGGTAGTGATAGAAGAAACTCTTTTGGGTTTTTGGAATCACCTCTTCATCGCTGAGCGCGGTGAGTGAGACAGGGCACCAGTTCACCATCCGCTTGCCGCGGTAGATGAGGCCTTTTTGGTGGAGGTCGACAAAGACTTCCTGCACGCGGCGCGCGTAGGCCTCGTCCATCGTGAATCGCTCGCGTCCCCAGTCGCACGAACAGCCGAGTTTTTTGAGCTGATTGATGATGATGCCGCCGTGCTTTTCCTTCCATTCCCAGACACGTTTCAAAAATTCTTCACGTCCGAGATCATGGCGTGTTTTCTTTTCCTCTTTGCGCAAGCGGCGCTCCACGACTGTCTGCGTGGCAATGCCGGCATGGTCAGTTCCTGGAAGCCAAAGCACTTCATGGCCTGTCTGCCTCGCGCGGCGGGCGAGGATGTCTTGAATCGTATTGTTTAAAACGTGTCCGAGTGTGAGAACTCCCGTGACATTCGGCGGTGGAATGACAATCGAGTAGGCGGGTTTGGAAGATGCGGGATTGGCCGTGAAGAGGCCTTGCTCTTGCCACCAGGCATACCATTTGTCTTCGACTAATTGGGGTTCGTAGGCTTTTGAAAGTTCGGACATGACGCGGCGTATTTTGCAAGGAATCGGCCGCGATTCAATCGGCTTCTCACAAATTCAACGTGTTTGCGCGCCAAGCGGTCGGCAAGGCCGATCAATTTCCGTCGAAAAGATCTTTTTGATCGGTCTTGGACTTCGGCGGTTCGATGCCGAGTTTGCGGTAGGCTTTCGGCATGGCGACGCGGCCTTGGGCGGTTCGTTTCACGTAGCCCTGCATGATGAGATAGGGTTCGTGCACTTCCTCAATGGTGCCGGATTCCTCGCCGATCGCTACAGCTAGGCTGCTGACTCCAACGGGACCGCCATCAAATAGACCAATGATCGCTTCGAGGATGCGCTTGTCCATTTCGTCGAAGCCTTCCGCATCAATGTCTAGCATCGTCAGTGCTTCCGAAGCGGTCTGAGCGGTGATGCGGCCGCCTGCGCGAACCAGTGCGTAGTCGCGCACCCAGCGCAGGAGGTTGTTGGCGATACGGGGCGTTCCTCTCGCTCGGCGGGCAACTTCCATAGCGGCTCCGGTTTCCAATTCGTTCCCCAGAAGTCCTGCGCTGCGGGTCACGATTGATGCCAACGTTTCTGCTGAATAATAATCCAAGCGGCAGTTCATGCCAAAGCGTGAACGGAGCGGATCGCTGATCATCCCGGATCGCGTGGTTGCGCCGACGAGAGTAAAGGGGGCAAGATTCAGGCGAACTGTTCTCGCGCTGGGGCCTTGGTCGATGACGATATCGAGTTTGAAATCCTCCATGGCGGGATAGAGGTATTCCTCGATTGCTGGCTGAAGGCGGTGGATTTCGTCGATGAAAAGAACACCTCCACGCTCAATGTTTGTGAGCAACCCGGCCAAGTCGCCGGCCTTTTCTATCATGGGACCGCTGGTGGTGCGGACTTCCGCACCCATGGCGTTGCCGATGATGTAGGCGAGTGTTGTTTTGCCTAAACCCGGGGGACCGCTGAGAAGGATGTGCTGGAGGGTGTCTCCGCGTTGCTTCGCCGCCTCGACCATCACTTGCAGACGTTCGACGGTTTTATCCTGACCAGCGAACTCTTCAAAAAGAGGAGGACGAAGGGAAACCTCGAACGCCGAATCCAAAGGTTCCATTTCCTGAGATTTTGGATCCGGCTTGTTCATGG